>JBAURA010000098.1:0-8259 GCA_049580985.1 Chloroflexia bacterium | reverse complement strand
GGTTGATGCCGGCCAACTCACCACCGTGTCATCGCTGGGGTTCAGGGGGCGCAACCTGGTGAAGGTGGCCCGGCAGTTGGCCGAGCGCGGTCCCGGCTGGGCGCTCCACCTACGCGACCTGCCTTATATTCAAGCGCATAAGGCGCTGGTGGAGATGAACGGCATCGGGGCTAAGATAGCGGACTGCGTGTGCCTCTTCTCCCTCGATAAGACCGAGGCCGTGCCGGTGGACACCCACGTGTGGCAACTGGCGAAAGACCTCTATTTCCCCCACTGGGCCGACCGCCGCACGGTCACCGACCTAGGATACCGTACCGTATCCGGGGCCTTCCGCGAGCGGTTTGGCGAGTTGGCAGGCTACGCACAGAACTTCCTTTTCTACGATCACTTCGCCAACCACTGGGGCGGGACCAGCCCGCTGCTGAAGTAGAAGGCCCTAAAAGGAGAATTGAAAGCTTCTTATCAGCTTGGTTCGCGATCCAGCGTAATTCCGGTCTTCTCCTTGATCCAATCGACGAATTTATCTACCCGCGTATAGATACCCCCATCACCACAGGTGTTCACGCTTCCCGCTGTGGCCCGGGAAGTCGCCCCCAGCAGATAGTAACGCCCGTCCGCTCCTTCGACATAAAGAGGTCCACCGCTGTCGCCTGTGCACGTATCCGTATTCAAACCCCGCGTACCAGCCACGATCTCCGTGCCCGGCTCGCATCCGAGCTGTTGAGCGTCGTTAGGCCGGCTGCAATCTGCGCTGGTTATAGGCACCCCTTCCGCCATACGCTTGATCCCAAAGCCGAAACTCCCGTTCAGATCTACGTTACCGAAGCCAACGAGGCGAATATGGTCATCATTCGTAACATTGCCATTAGATACCTTACGATGTGTGACCGAAGACTTCTTCTTCAGCACCAACACGCGAATGTCAGCCGTGTCGTGCGCAAACTGCTTGCGAACAATGCGGGTCTCACCTTCGTTGGGCTTGCGCACATCATTTCCTTTGAGGAAGACTTGGGTAGCACCCGTACAATGCGCTGCGGTGATCACCAGGTTAGGAGCTATCAAGGTGCCGCTACAGAAGTAACGGGTGTTGTCCCCTACCGCACAGCAGTCCTCAAAGTCAGTAGTAATCACCCCGTTAACTATCGGGTCGAGCTTGCCTGGGTCGAAACCAAGCGGTAGGGCATTCGCACTCCGCATATTCTCGTCCCTGGTCTCCCTGCTTTCCTCTTCGGCTCTATCCTCTTTCTGCTCTTCCTTTTTATTCTTGTCGCGTGCCATGTTACTCTCCTTATGGTAAGTGAAGTTTTGCCTAGTGGTGCCCCGATCAGGGCACTGGGACCACAACCGCGTTCTTGCTCAGGTAAATCGGCATATTAGGGGTCGACTGGGCCTTCTCTATTTGAACAATATAGACACCAAGCGCGGTATCGGCTACCTTGAGTTTCACGGATGCAAGTGTGCCATCGGGTAGTGGAGTTGCGTTCTGAGTATCTTTAGGTGCAATAGATAGGCTGGCCCGATCGAAAGCTTGGCCGGCCGCAATGTTATCGAGAAGGTCGAAATCATTCTGGAGATTAGGTGCAAGAGAAACGTCGACGATCCGTAGAGCCGATGCATCGACCGAAATCCACAACCTGATCTCGTTTGCCCCTCTGTTTCCCACCAGCTCTATTGGGACCGTTACCTCTGGATTGACGCGTGGATCGCTCTCAATAGGCGGATCGCCAAGTTTCCCCGGCACCAGCATAGCTTGCGTCGCAGTGACCTCGTCACGCAGGCTCCTCTCGGCGATCCGCAGACCATCGGTGTAGTTCTCGAACTGAGCACGGACTTGATTTGCCCGAAACCGCGTCGGTAGAAGCTGTATCTGCTGCCAGGCGCCCTCTCGCTGCGCCTCATTAAGAGGGACTATTGCACTTCTAAGGCGGGCACCAAGCAGAGGCTCATTTGGCGAGAAAATGCTGAAGAGCACAGGGGCATACCAACTGTTCCAGGGTGGCCCCACGAGATGCAGGCGCGCCGAGCACACTGAAGCCTCTACGTAGCCTAGCGTTGCCTGTGCAAGTAGGCTCTCGAAGAGCTTTTGTATGAAAAGCTCCGCACTTTCGCCAGTCAGGTTGGAGCGCATGCCAACGGCCACCGCGATCTCCGTCTTTCGTAGAAGTTGCCAGGACATCCCCTGTAGTCCCTGTATCGAATTATCTGCCTTTTTCTCACCGTTTGCAGTAACCGCTGCCGTCAGACAGCCTACCAGGAGCAATATAGGGCGCTTATTCTTTGATGTCCTGAAGAGCGAGGCCACCTCCGTCGAGTTGATAGGCATCCCAAACTCGGCATCTCCTTCCAGCACTATGTAGGGCGTGCCCACCCCATCAAGACTGCCGTGCCCAAGATAAATGACGATGTCATAATGTTGGGCCTGGAGTTGCGCCTGAAGGTTGGCATAAGTTGGAGTTTCCACAGCTCCAGCTCCAACTCCAGGTTCACTCGTCAGCAGGTTCACCTCTACATTGAAGCCATGGGAGACGTTGGGATCCTCGATGAAGGTTTTCAGCCCTGCCGCGGCAGGTACCTTACCTAAGGCCTGCGGGCTAGATCGTACGATCAATACCCTTAGAGGGTCGCTTATGCCCACGAGCGGCGTGAAAGTCCTTGTTTGTAGAGGGAGTTGGCATACTATCACGTCAGGTTGTAAGCTGAGCGCATTGGCATTCGGCTCCAGGTTGAGCAACTCAAACGGCACGTCGGACCCTACCTGCTTAATAGCGTCATCGTCCACAAAAAACATGACACGAAAATCCTCGTGTGCCTGGACCGCCTGGTCATACTCCGTTTGCATTTCCCGGAGGAAGTCTCGACCGACCCAGGTCCGTAACCCATTTTGTATCTCAACCAAATCCGCATCTGCGGCCTGACCTAGCCGCAGCTTACGTAGAGCTTGTTGGTCGAGATTGGGCTTGGGCCTGTTGCGCGCCACGGTCCTGACTTGATCAGGCGCATCCGGGTCCGTGGCCATGAACTGTAGCTTGCCACCAGCCCGCATGATGGTCACCTTAAGATCACGTGTCATCGTTCGTCTCCATCGCTCCTGGCCTGCTCTAAGCTCCTCTTGATTGCGGAGCCTACGTTCTCTGCAAAATAGCTCTCGTCCAATTGGGCCTCGATATTGCCGGTTACGTAACTTTCAAATTGGTCCTGCTCATCAGAAGCATCGTCCTGACTCTCAATGCGTTCATAGAGGTGTCCGGTCCTGTGGTTAAGGAAGAGAGCCATGGCCGGATCCTGACCGGGTTCCCGGTGGACAACAGCACGACGCGCCACGTCTACCGCCCTTACAATGTGGCCCGACGCCATCAACTGAGCGTAATAAGCGCGCCAGAAATCGATAAGCGTTCCCATATTGGACCGGCGAAGCTGCGTGACTATGCTCGGCCCCGCCTCCGGCATATTAGCGATAGTGGCAAACGCCTGGTAAGAGGTGCTCGCCTCTTTGAACTGTCGTATACCTGACCTCATATCTCCCGGAAAGCTGAAGGCGAGGGCAGCTACCCGGCTACTCTTAAACATTGACCGGAGCTGGTAACCTTCCAGCCGTTGCTCAGGATCGCCTCCCAGGTATATCAGTCCATCGTCGTTGGTATTTGTTATCCCTGAGGCCACCAGGTGTATAAGATCGTAATCCTCAGCAACTGCCTTACGCAAAGCCAGGCCCGCAGAGCCCTCCCCGGGGAATTCGTCGATCTGAAGACCTTCCTGCCTCAGCGGCTCCCATAGCTTCTTAGGCCAAATGCTATCAAGGGGTTGGCCGATGACTGCCAGCTTTAGTTGATCGTGAAAAGGCACTGTTGGCGATGGATCTGAGGGGGGTGCGCCCCGTACGAAGTACAGCCTCACAGAGTCCGTCTCCGCGATAATTGTCTCCCACGGCATAATGGCAAGTGGGGTCGATTTACAATCCCACCAAACACGGTACTCTGTTTTCCCATCAGCCAGTGGTACCGGGCGTTCGAAAAAACTCGCCAGGCCGGGTGAGAGGCAGCTGCGGATCCTCGACCGGAGTTGCCGGTCATATTTATCTACCTTATCATGTGCACCTTTCACGCTTGGGCCTTTATCGTCTCGAAAATGGGGTCCTGCATCCAGGAACTCTGTCGTTTGCAGTGGCAAGTCCATGTACATATTCGGAGGCAGATATCGCGTAGGCGCAACATCTGCGGATTGTAAACCCGGCACCTCTTGAGAAGAGAACACCGATATTGCGTATTTTGTAGGTTCCCATTCACCTTTGGTGAACCATGGCACTACGCACATTATGATATCTGCTATGTCATCTTCTGCTGAAAGAATCATTTCTCACCCTCCTAAGAACCCGAAATCGAGCTTATCTGCAAGGCCCTTGACATAGTCGTCGTGCTCAGCCCCAACCCCTGCCAAGGGGCCGGCAAGGAATTCTGGACGCGCATATAGTTTAACGGCCTTGATATAGCGATGTACCCTGCTTTGTACCTTATCCAATTCTCCGCCGTTGATCACCGCTGACAGTGCGGCAGGAGGCAGGAGCCGGTAAATAGCAAACGTCTGCTGGCGTGGGAAAGGATAAGGATAGCCCTTACTGTGGGTAAGAGCTGTCGCTAGCTCTGTTATCTTATCGTGATCTGCGGCCGGGTCCTCGGCAAACTCTCGCAAAGCATGGCCGTTCAGTTGCGCCAGCTTCTTGTCGACAAGCACAGCAGCGATCACCTCGCAATCTTTGACAAAGGGCGCGGCCCATGGAGGCTCCGTGTACAGACCTCGCCACGCCGTCTCTACCTCATCTGCGGCGGCCTGTAGCGCGGGCACATTGAGTTGGCGTAGGAGCGCACAAACCAGGTGTATACGCACATAGTGATTTGGATGAGGGTCTTCTTCGTCGAGCATACCCACCTCTGCGGGGGGGCGCAACAATAACTGCAAGAGCAAATGCGCATAAGACGCACCTGCCAGTAAGACACCAAAGGTATCCGCAATAACCTCATAAAGCCATCCTTGCCAGTAGCCTTTGCGTTCCCCGGTGGCACCCGCCTGGGTCAGGCTTGCATCGACTTCGACAGATATGTCGTTTAGCAAACCAAAGTCCTGCACAAGCACATGGCCTACCTCATGATGGATGCTGCAAAGACCCCACAATGTGCGGGCTTGATCGAAGGGAAGAAAAACGAAGGGAATCGGTAGGAGCGCATCCTGGAAATAGTGCAGATTGGAGGCGGTAGGAAGTGCACGCATCTTATGTTCGCGTGTACCTGCGGTGGCCGATAGTTCGCCCGTTAGCACAGTGATGGGCGGCGTGCGCATAGTCTCATTGGCAATCGCCCCCCAGCTTAACGCTAACTCGACACATGGCTGATAGCAACTGGCTGCTACCAGGTCTGCATCGTCGAGAGCCACTTTGTAGTGTGGGTCTCGCCGCTGGGCGAATACGTTCATATAGAAATCGAGGAGCGCGCTAGATCCGGCAGTGATCCTGCCAAGCTCCAGAAACTTATCGAAGAAGATCTGGGTATCGTTGTCAGGCTTCAGAATATTGGAGACACGCTCTCGGCGCTCCGATGCGCCATCCCAAAATAGCTCTATATCATGAAACTGGGACCTGTGGATGCCAAGAATGCTTTCCTTGTCCCGTATGGCCTTACCTATTTTCGCCCGCCACGCGTCTATATCATCCGCCACGAAGCGCGCTCGCCGTTTGAGGTCGTTGATCACGTATGTCCGTGAAGCTCCGCTCATTTTCTGCTCCCAAAACACTCTGTGTCTTGACGGTATGCGAGGATATAGCTGATCAATAAGAGATCAGAATCACAAAGGGGGCTGCAGGTAGCATTTTGCCGCAACGCAGAAACAGAACCATGAACTACTCTTATAGAGTAGCTATTTCCATGTTAACTATACTTCTCCATCGAAGCTACGAGGGAAATTGTAGCCAACTTTATCATAGTGTATACCCTTTGTCAAGGCTATAGAACAGAGTTATTTGGAGGAGCAAGTGGGTCAAGCTCTTGATTGCTGAGGCGTATCGCGACAGAGTTTGCCCCACTGGCCAGGATTGCACACGTGAAGATAGCCAGCGTCAGGCGATCGGAGTGTGTAATCATATCACTTCCGTGCCCCAAGTGGCTTAGATTTCGCCACCCCCACCCTCCTGGGATAGCCTGGTGGGGTGGCCCGTATCTTCTTGATCGCCACTACAACTCGCTCTTCTTCCTCGCCCGGCAGTGTGAAGTGATGGAGGCGGGGGCTGCCGCCGCCCAATACTTGGCTCACATGCTTTGTTTCTTCAAACTCCTGGGATATGTCTCCTTTCTTGGGAGCAAGAAGGCTCCCACCCACCTTGACCAGGGGCAGGCAATACTCGCACAACACAGGTAGGGACGCCACAGCCCGCGCCGCCACCGCGTCGTAGCGCTCCCTGTGCTGGCGGTCCTGCCCCATCTCCTCGGCCCGCGCCGTATACACGCCAACTCCCTCAAGCCCCAGCACGGCACATAGCTCCCGGAGGAAGGTCGTCTTCTTGCCCACGGAGTCCGCAAGCGAAAGCGCGATCCGCGGCCACAGGATCTTCAGCGGCACGCCTGGAAAGCCCGCGCCGGTGCCTATGTCCGCCAGCCTGAATCCCTCCGGCGGCGCACTCCCTAATTCTTCCACCAGGGCAGCCCCCGCGGTCAGGCTGTCCAGGAAGTGCCGCACCTGCACCCCTTCGAGGTCCGTGATAGCGGTCAGATTCATCCTGCTGTTCCAGTCCGTCAGAGTCTCGAAGTAGAGTTGGAACTGTTGGACCTGCCGGTCGGATAGGTCGAAACCGAGCTGGCGCGCCCCGGCTATGAGTAGCGGCATGGGTGCGCTCATACTAGGGGACGATCACCTTGTCGCCCCTGATCATGGGGCAGTGTAGGACGAAATGGAAGTAATCCTCCGTGTTCGAGACAAACGTATGAGGCTCGCCAGGCTCGATCACTATCACGTCGCCTGCATTGAGCACGATCTCCTCGCCCGCTACAATCATTTTGCTGCTTCCCTTTGCCACCAGGTACACCTCGCGCAACTCGCGGTGATAGTGTGGCTCATTGATGCTGGCGTTAGCAAAGCCAATGGCGGGCAATGCCGGCATAAACAGGTCCACATACCAGCCCTTAGCCGGAGTGGATTCGTCATTGCGGGCCAGCAGCATGTGTATCTCCTCTATATACTATATGGCATTAGTGGGCCAAAACTGGACTCTTTTGAGTAGGCCATTTGGCTATATTTCTCAATGATACATCTAAAGGAGTATCTTAGGGGTTAAATTAGACCAAGCTCGCGCAGTTTCGGTTCGCACTGCAACACCGCCAGTGCGCTCAGGGCGTCTTTCATCGCGCCCGTGCGCGCCATCTCAATTGCCTCGGCTGTGGGCACCACTAATACCTCGATCTGCTCCGTCATCTCGTGCGATGGCATATCACTCAAGTCTACGCCCGTCGCAAGGTAGACATACATCAGTTCGTTGGTGGTCGAATTGTTCGAGTAAACCTCGCTTACCAGGATAAGTTTGTCGCAGGTAGCACCAGCTTCTTCGTGTAATTCCTCACGTGCCACCTCCTCGGGTGCGGCACCCTCCCGGTCGTACAACCCACCCGCGGGCACCTCCAGGCACCAGTCGTCAACGGTGTACCTGTACTGTCTGATGAGCACCATATGTCTATCGCCAGTGATCGGCACGATCACTACCGCGCCTCGGCTCTCACGGTAAGCGTACTCGATCTCTCCATTGCCTTCGATCTCGATGCGGTCCTGGCGTATGGTCAGCCATTTGGTCCCGAAAGGGTAGGTGGTTTCCTTCAGATGCCAGCCCAGCTTCTTGGCTAGAGGCTTGTCGTTTTTCACACGCGCTCCATTAGCTCGATCCGGTTGCCGAAGGGGTCGTACACATAAAACCGCTGCACACCGGGGATCTCTTCCGCCTCCGAAATCTCATAGCCCATAGCCGATATACGCCGCTTCAACTCGGCCAACCCACTCACCAGCAATGCCGGGTGCGCCTTGCGGGCCGGGCTGAACGGCTCTTCTATGCCCACGTGCAGTTCGCTCGTGCCTAATGAGAACCACACACTCCACCCTTCAACTTCAGGGCGTCGGGCTTCTCGATCTCCCGCAAGCCGAGCACGTCGCCATAGAAAGCACGTGCCCGCTCCTCCGTAACCAGCAAGCGGGGAGCAGCTACCTGCACGTGATCTAGACCTATAACTGGCA
>JBAURA010000097.1:0-4499 GCA_049580985.1 Chloroflexia bacterium | reverse complement strand
ATGCTAATGATTGCGAAGGCGTCAACCCGCCCCCGAACCTCGACTGCATGGACCCTACACCCACACCAACCCCCGACCCCGACAACTAAAACCTTGCTCTGAAGGCTAATAGAAGCGGACCCGTGTGTCCGCTTCTATTAGCCGCCGTCGTGAGCATCCGCTTTTCCCATTAATCAGGCCAGACCGCCCAGATCGTCAACAACTTCCATTATTGTCGGCAGGCAGTAGTCTGTCATCTGCTCTTTTATTTGCGCCGTATTGAACCTCAGTAAGCGCCAGCCCTCTGTCGCCAATGCGTTGTCCCGGCGGTTGTCCTCCGCAATCCGTTGCGGGTCTGAATGCCAAGTGTCTCCGTCGGTCTCTACGTTGAGCTTACCATTGTTACAGTAAAGTGTGAAATCAAAAGCATACTGCTTCCTCTTCAGCCTCACGAACTCTTGCCGCTCAGCCTTCAATTGCGCCTGCTTCAACTGCGCCCATAGATCGTCTTCAAGCGGACTTTCATCCCATAGATCATTTATCTCCTCCGCAGCCCACAACTTCTGCCGTGTAGTTGGGATAAAAGCTATACGCCGGAGCCGCAAGCTGACAATAGGCCGGGGCAGTACCTGTAATGGGCCGATTAGCAACTGGTAATAGAGATCCTCGGCTTTTTTATCTCCAATGAGGCCATGAAAAAGCTCTCGCCGCGCTACTGTGCGAATATTGCGTACGCGTGCGTAGTATTTCACCTGGCAACCCTCATCCTTGAACAGTTGAGTCTGGTAGAATGCGAGCCACCCAGGGGGCCAATGATGCTTGCCCCACTTCTCCGCTTTCTCGACGGGTATCCTGTACCAATGCTCATCGCGCGCGAACCCAAAGTCCGCATTGCTATTCATAATGGCTACCAAAACACTCTCTTCATTAGCCATTGACAACCTCTATGGCAACCGCAGGCGACAGATTCCCCTCTGCGTCAATCCCGAATACCAACACCCGATGGTTGTTCGTGTCTGCCACGTATAAACGCGCTGCACCGTCTGCTTCCCACACCGATAGCCCCCCCGGCTCGTACATCTCCCCCGCCTCCCCCGAGCCGAGCACCGTCACAACTTCTTTCGTCGACAGGTCGAGTCGCTTGATTTTGTTGTTGTAAGTATCCGCTATATAGATAGCGCCCTCGTGATAGGCCACGCCCAGGCAGTGCTCCAGCTTGGCCTGCAAAGCCGGCCCGTCCTTGTCCCCAAAGTCAAACAGGCCCGTGCCTACCAGCGTCTGTGTGTAGCCGTCTGGAGAGAAGTCGGCGGCACGTACCGCGCTCGACTCGCTATCCGCGAAGTAGAGCCGTTGCTCGTCGGTGGTCAGCCCGCTTGGCTGGGCCAGGGTCGCGTTCTTGTTCGGGCCGTCGTCGATGTTCTCGCGCCCATTCCCCACGAACGGCTCGACCCTCCCCGTGCTGAGCACCATCCGCCATATCTGGTGCGCGCCCGCCATCGCTATGTAGAGGTAGTTGTCGCTCTCAAGCAGGTCCCACGGCGAATTGAGCGCCACCTCCATACCTATCCCACCTGCCCGGCTATATCCTATCTCGCCCGTGCCAGCGATGGTCTCCAAAGTGCCAGCCGCGAGATTGGCCGCCCGGATCGAATGGTTCTCCGTATCCGCGATATATAGCGTATCCTCCCATAGCGACATGCCCTCCGGGTGGTTCAGTTGTGCCTCCGCGAACACCCCATCGCGGAACCCGGTCTCGCCGCTCCCGATTACGCTCACTACCCTGGCCGCCGTGCCATCCCCGCTCACCTGGGTGACAAGCACCCGGTTATTGGCCGTATCCGATATGAACAGCCTGCCACCATCAGGGTCGGCCAGCACCTTCCCCGGAAACCTCAGGATAGATGGCGGCGCAGGGTTGGTGTCCACAGGGAAATGCAACGGCGCCTCGGTCAGCAATCCCTCCTGCCTGTAAGCCTGCGCCATCGTACCGATGATCTGGTCGAACTCCTCGAACGCGAACTCCCCCGAATGCTGCCCGATATACTGCCCGTCCGGGCTGACGAGGACTACCGTGGGCCAAGCCTGTACCCCATATGCGCGCCAGGTGCGAAAGTGCCTGTCGTTCACCACCGGGTGCGCGATCCCAAGCCTGCGCGTAGCCACCCTGATATTCTCGGTTACGCGCTCCGCGATGAATTTCCCCGCGTGCACCCCCACCACTACCAGCTCGCGGGCGTATTTCTCTTCAAGCCGGTGCACGACCGGCAATATATGCACGCAGTTGATTCACCCGTAGGTCCAGAAATCGAGCAGCACCAGCTTGCCGCGCAGATCCCCCAGCGTCAGCTTCTTGCCACCCGTATTGATCCAGTCCAACCCCTCCGGGAACGGCGGCGCAGGATAGGCCCCCATCACTTTGTTCGCCATCGTGTACTCCTTGTATATGTACTCTATGACCCTCCAGCCATTGTACTACCACCCCATAACGAACACCAAAAGAATCGAAACACAGTATTAACCCTACGCTCTCCTTCTTATCCCAACAAGAGACTCCGTGCCTCTGCGCCGCTGTGGTTCAACCTTAACCCCTTCGGGTAATTGCGTATGTAATACCCACCGTATATAATTACGTTATACATATAGCCTGGCCCGCTCCCTGCTTAAGCATGGACAGCAAGTACATCAAGGTGCAAAAAGAAAGAAGAATGCGCATAGAGAGCGATAACGATACATGGTGGCACTCAGAGCAACGTCTGCCCTACGTCCCCGACTTCGACAGCGACAGCGTATCCGACGACACCGGCTACTCTGGGAGGGGCACGGGCAAGAGCGCCGCCCGAGATATAATCGAGACGGTCCTGATCACCCTCCTCATCTTTTTCATGGTGCGGTCGGTTGTCCAGAACTTCAAGGTCGAGGGCGACAGCATGCTACCCACCCTCCACACAGAGCAGCGCCTCCTGGTGAACAGCGGCCTCTATTACCGCTACGACGCCAACTTCCTCGCCCGCTTCTTCAATCCCGGCATGGCCGCCGACATGCGTTATCTCTTCCACGGCCCCCAGCGCGGCGACATCATCGTGTTCGAGGCCCCCATCGATGACAAAGACTTCATCAAGCGCGTGATCGCCGTCGAAGGCGAGACGGTCGAGATCAAGCTCGATCCCGACCCCATAGGCGACCCTGGACGCGACTGCGGCGGCTGCGGTGTCTACGTGAACGGCATTAAGCTCGATGAGCCGTACGTCAAGCAAACCCCCGACTACAATTTTGGCCCCTTTACAGTCCCCACCGACCGCGTCTTCGTGCTGGGCGACAACCGGCGCAACTCAAGCGACTCCCACATCTTCCCCGAGCACGCCATCATGGTCGACAGCATAGTGGGCACAGCATTCGTATCCTACTGGCCGCAAGACCGCTGGGGTTTCCTTCCGCACCCTACTTACGCTGAGATAAAGAGATAGCCTTAGGACGAAAGACAAAGGACGAAGGCTAAACTACCTTCGTCCTTCGTCTTTCGTCCGGGAACTATCCCCCGAACAATATCCCCAGTCCCATCGGCACAAGTAGCCATTCTCCCGCCGGGCGGAAGCCTAGCTTGTCATACACCCGGCCCGCGGGCGTGTTGTCATTCAGGTAGAAGAGGCCAATCGACTCTGCGCCCGCCGCGAACAACCCCGCGCACAGCGCCCCTACGCACTGGGTCGACAACCCCAGCCCCCGGTAAGAATCGAGGGTCGCCACGCCCCCCAGGATGGCCGCGCCCCCGCCCTCCGCGCTCGATAGAGCAGCCGACGCCACCGCCCCCTCCCTGTCCTCTATCAAATAGAGCGTGCGGAAAGCCAACTGCTCGGACAGGCGGCTGCGCCAGGCCTCCCGCGAGGGCAGCCGGGCCAACGAATAGAACCCGTGCAGGTAGAAGTCGATCAGGCGCTCCATATCACCTTCGTGCGCGCGCCTGGGGGGCTTGAACAGGTCGGGCACAAACCACTCCTGTTCAGCATGCCTCTCGGGCAGCGCCAGGTCGCCAGGCAGCAGCACCCTGAAGTGGCACCTGTCCGGCCTTCCGTTCACCGATGACTCCACCATCGGCAACAGTGGGTCGAGTTGGGAAGTGTGCCCGCTGAGCAGCGCCAGCCTGCCGTTCAATACGCGGTCGTGCACCGCATCGGCCAGCATCTCAAGCGCCTCCGCGTCACCGGGCACGTGATAGGCCCCACCTGTGCCCCGCAACGCCATCAGCATGCCCACCAGATCGGTCCCCCGGAACACGCCCACGGCCCACGCTCCGCTCCCCAGCCCGAACTCGCTCAGCGCGCTCAAATGAAACGCGTTGTATTGCGGCTCCCGCATGAGCAGGGCTTGCAACGCCTCTCTGTCGTCGTTCTCTAGCGCCCGCACTTTCAGCATAAAGAGAATCTACCACACACGGGCAAATCTCGACCGCATAAAGACTCTGGTTTGTAGGGGCGGGTCCCCGTGCCCGCCCTCTCCACCTGACGTCAAGATCGGGGTAAGGA
>JBAURA010000096.1:0-10344 GCA_049580985.1 Chloroflexia bacterium | reverse complement strand
GGTGTATGGAGCGCCGTGATCGCCGTGCTGCTGTCGAGCGCGCTGGGCACGGCTGCGCTCATGGCGCGCACGCACTGGCGACCCCGGCTGAACTGGGACTGGCGCGGGCTGAGGGTCGATACGATATTCGGCCTGATGTACGCCAGCCAGGCGCTGTCGCACTCGCTCAAGTATGCGACCTTGCCTCTCCTGGGCGGGGCGGTGTACGGGGGCCTGGCGGTGGGCTACCTGGCATGGGCGCACCAGGTCGCGGCCCTGCCAGGCCAGCTTTCGCACCTCGTCGGTAGGGTGAATTATCCGGCGCTGGCCTACCTGCAAGCTCAACGCGACGAGTTCACGCGGCTGGCGGGCGCGAGCCTGAAGTGGACATGCAAGCTCCTCTTCCCGGTGTTCGCGCTACTAGTGGGCCTCGCACCCCAGGTGACAGAGCACATATATGGGGCGAAGTGGCTACCCGCCGCCGGCACGCTGGCTATCCTCTCCGCGAGCATGGCGATCTCGGCGGCGGCAGGTGTGCTGCTGCCCGCCCTCTTCTCTCTGGGCAGAGGCAACGCGGGCACGGCGATCTCGATGGGTTGGGCATGTCTTACATGGGTGCTGGCCGGCGTCTTCGCGGCGGCAGGCATAGGGTTCGATGCAATCGCCTGGGCGTATCTACTCGCTAGCGCTATCGCTCTCCTCGCGACTTTGTACGCCATGCGCTACCTGGGCATTATGCGCCTGCTGGGCGCGATGGCGATGCCCACCGCCAGCGGCATGTTTCTTGGCGTTGTGCTCTGGTTGGTGGGCCAGGCCCTGGTCCACGATCTCGTTACCCTGGTGCTGGTCGGTGGCATCGGCGGCATCGTCACGCTGGCAGCCAACATGTGGCCCGACCGCGCGCAGGCCCCGGCGTTTCTGAAGTCGGTAGTCGGTAGTCGGTAGTCGATAGTCGATAGTCGGTAGTTATTATGTCAACTGCTCTTTTGATTTCGATTATTGTGCCCGCATATAACGCGGAGAGGACCGTAGAGAGGTGTTTGCGCGCGCTCCTGGGGCAGTATATAGAGTGCGCTTGTGAGATCATCCTGGTGGACGACGGCTCCACGGATGCGACCGCTCGACTCGCGGAGAAGTTCGCGCCCGCCGTGCGGCTTATCACGCAGGAGCACGCGGGGGCGGCGGCGGCGCGCAACAGGGGGCTGGCCGAGGCGCGAGGCACGATCATCCTCTTCACCGACGCCGATTGCGAGCCTACGCCTGGATGGGCAGCCACCCTCGTGGAAGCAATACGGGCGGGAGCGGACGGCGCTAAAGGCACGTACCGCACGCGCCAGCGCAGCCTGGTGGCCCGCTGGGTGCAGGCTGAGTACGAAAGCAAGTACCGCAGGATGGCACGCCTGGCGACGATAGATTTCATCGACACCTACTCCGCCGGCTACAGGCGCGAGGCGCTGGAGGCGGTGGGTGGGTTCGATAGCAAGGTGGTTATGGTGGAGGACCAGGAGTTGTCGTTCCGCATGGCCGCGCGCGGCTATAAGCTCGTGTTCGTCCCGCAGGCGGTAGTCTACCATACGCACGTCTCGACCGTTCGGGACTATGTAAGGCGCAAGTTCAGGATCGGCTACTGGAAGGTGCTGGTCATGTCGCGCTACCCGGCCCGCATAGCGAGCGATTCGCATACACCACAGAGTATCAAGCTGGAAATGGCATTGCTTGGGCTGCTGGCCCTCACTCTGCCCGCTCTCCCTTTCTCGCGGCGCGCCAGGCAGGCCGCGCAGGCAATAGCCGCCATTCTGATCGCCGCTACCCTACCACTAGCCTGGCAAACCGCGCGCAAAGACCTGCCGGTGGGTTTGCTCGCGCCCGTCATGATCGCTCTGCGGGCGGCGGGCCTCCTATCGGGCACGGTCGCGGGGCTGCTCAGGTTCGGCCCCTCGGCGGCGCGTCGCGCGGTTTCCACAATCACGAACGCCCGCCGCATAGAGTACAATGTGGCGGATGATAACCGACATCCTGGGGCCGGTGGCGGAAGCACGCAAGAACGGCCACGTCCACCCGCCAGAGATCGAGAAGGTTGAGGTCTCATACGAGAGAGAAATCTCGGCCCCTCCCTTCCTCCAAAGGCAGTACAACCTCGACGTTCTACGCCGCCGGAGCACGTGGCCCCCGCCGCCTTCCCCCAGGCAGGCTTCGAATGCTGGTGAAAATACAGAAGGCTATGCACACTCTCTCACATCGGTGCGCCAGGCTTCGGCGCACGCCCGCCGGCACGCCACCGTTATGCCGACATTGGTAGCCTTCCTCGCTTTGAGCCTGATAGGTACGTTGGCCGTGCTAAGTGTGCTCCCTCTGGTAGGCGAACCGGCACAGAATGGCGTAATCATCAATGCAGGGCCACCTACAGCTAGTGTGCCCGCTCAATCGGTGATACCCACTCCTACCCTACCTCTTGTGGTCATCATCCCCGGCCCAACCCAGGAGATCGCCACACCTACGGAGCTACCGGCGGCCACATCCACACCCGAAGAGACCGCGACCGCTACCGCGCTACCAACCGATACAACTATACCGACACCCCCGCCAAGCCCAACGCCCGCCGTCCCGCCCACCCGCCCGGCCCCCCCCAGGCCCACGGTCACACCACTGGACACGGCCATCCCCACACCGGAGGCCGAGCCTACACCTACAACAGAGCCGGTCCCCACCCAGGAAGAGCCTAGCGCCACACCCGAAGCCACAATTACATTGGAGCCAACGGCAGAGCCAACCGCCACGGTCCCGACAGGTCCCACCGAAGCGCCAACACCCTTGCCCGGTATCCTCACACCCACCCCAGAGGAATCACCCGGTTTGCCGCCGACCCCTTTGCCCGGCATCTTGACGCCCACACCGGAGGTATCGCCTGGTGTGTTGCCATAGGGCACTCACTATACCCCCAGGATAGGGCACCCTTTCCCCTGGAAGCAGGTTTATGTCTAAACAAGATCGCCTGGTACGCATCGCGCGCTACGTGCTTCCGGCGGCGATAGTGCTCTTCGTGCTGTGGGCCGGGTACCAGGCTGCCACCCACCGGCGCTACGAGAATATCAACGGCGTGCCGGGCGAGCTGCTGGCGGGCGAGAGCCTGGGGCAGAGTTTCGTGGCGCGCTACGATGGGCTGGCGGGCGTAGAGGTACGGATCGCTACTTACGGGCATGCGACCGACACGGCACGCAGCACGTTGGTCCTGCGCCTGCGCGCGTCGCCCGACTCCCACGAGGATATCGCTACCGTCACCCTGCCGCCGGACTTCGCGCTCAAGGCGAACGATTGGTACCTCTTCAGGTTCGCCCCGATAGCCAACAGCCGGGGCAAGCCGTACTTCCTGCTGGTGGAGGCCCCCAACGGCGCGCCAGGCACGTCCATGTCGCTATTCTGGTTCCAGCCTCCCACCACAGGCGATCCATACGGGGAGGGTAGCGCCTACCGCAACGGGCAGATCACCCGTGGGGACCTGGCTTTCGGCTTGCAATACGCCGCGCCGCCTCTACAGGTGTGGGGGAGCATGCTCAGTGAGGCGGGAGAGAGCACGTCCCCAATACTCGTGTGGGGGCTGCTGGTCATAGCAGCGATAGGCATCTTCCTCTTCGTAGCGCGTCCGGCGCAGGCACAGGCCGAGGAAGGAAGCAGGCGTGCGAAAGCGTGGCCGCTCGCGCTGGCGCTGGGAGTGTGGGTGGTGCACGGCCTGCTCTTTATGGCGGTCACGCCGCCGTGGCAGGGGCCGGACGAATACGCGCACTACGCCTACGCCGCCCTGCTCGACCGGCACGACCTCGACGACGGCAAGGTGGAGGCGCTCGACCTCGGCGGCAAGGACAGAGATGTAGCGCTGATCCGGGCGGTAAACGCTTCAGCCGACAGAAACGACTTCATGCGCCGCCTGAGGGGGAACAGCAACCAGGGAGGGCCTACCCGTACCGATGCCTCCCTGTTCCAGCAGGTGCGTCAGCCACCTACCTACTACTGGCTGTGCGCGCTTGCCCTGCGCGCCGCCCGGCTCGTCGGCATCCCCGCCGACCCCTACGTCAATCCTGACGTCTCCTTGTACGTGATGCGCTCCGTATCCCTGGGCCTGGGCTTGGTAGTGATCGCTCTCGCATACCTGGCTTTGGGGCTGAGGGTCGCGATCACCATCGCGCTGCTACCGATGCATACGTTCATCAGCACCGTGATCAATAACGACATACTGGCGGAGGTGGCCGTATCGGCGCTCTTCGTGGCCGTCATGTCGCTGCTGAAGACCACTTTCGAGCGGCGAGAAGGAGGTGGGCTATCGAAGCGTGAGTTGATCCTCGCCGGTGTATGTGTGCTCCTCACCATCGCGGGGCTGGGCACCAAGGCGACCGCGCCTGCCGCCGGCATGCCACTGCTGGCCGGAGGGCTGGCACTGTGGTTGGCGGCGCGCATCACACGCAGGATCCGGGCAACTATGCCCCGCCTGGTCAAACGCGCCGGATTGCGGCTGCTCGTCGTTATCCTCCTTTCGAGCCTGGTTGGAGTGGGAGCGTTCATTGCTATCTTCGAGCAACGGGAAGACCAATCCGTGGGCTGGTTCACCGGCTATGCCCCTCTGCTGGGCGCACAGCGGGTCGCCACAGACTCGGCGCACGACGGAAGGCATGTAATCCAGTTAGAGGCCACACAGGAAGCCAGGGCCGTACAGCGGCTTATTCCCAGGCATATTTACCACCCCGCCCTGCGCGTTACGCTGGCCGGGTGGGTGCGCCTGGAGCCTGGGCAAGCAGCACAGGCGACCGGTCAGGTTGCGGGCGAGCTTGCCGTGATGGACGGAGTCCGGGAAGCCGGTTTTGCGTTCACGACCCTGGGCCTGGGAGGCGGCTGGTCGAGGCTGGAGGTGGCGGGCGACCTCGAAGCGAACGCCGAAGAGATACAACTCCGGATCGGGGTGAGGGACGGTAGTATGCCTGGCGCGAAGGTGCAATTCGACGACCTGTCCCTCCGTGTAGAGGCGATTGACGCGCCATGGAACAACCCGATATACAGGGCCGCCCTCGTAGACCCCTCAGGCGAGCAAGGGCGCTGGGCCTTGCGCCCATTCATCGAGGACGTTGTTCCGGGCGAGGCAAGCGACATGGCGAGCGCCCTCCTCAACCCCCAACCGTTCAGCAAGGCTGCCCTCTGGGCCGATTATGCCGCCGTACAGTATAAGTCGTTCTGGGGCAGTTTCGGCTGGCTGTCGATAGAGTTGCCCCTGGTTGCATACCTGGCGATTGGAGGACTAATCATCTTGGCAGCCGTGGGCTTAGCCATGCACATCATCGAAGCTCATGAATACCGATGGGGTTGGCGGGACTGGCTGGCGGCTATTTCCATCGTGAGCCTGGCTGTAGCAATAGCTATAAGCTTCGCCAAGCAGACTGCGCTCACGGCCTACGGCGGCTTGCCTTCTGCTCCGCAGGGGCGATACCTGTTCGTGCTCACGATCCCTATCGTATGGCTGCTATTGGAAGGTCTGCGCTCCCTGCTCATCAGGCTGTGGCCCCAGGCTGCGAGCAGGTCGAAATTGGTCCTCTCGAACCTCCTCTTGCTGTTCGCACTCTACAGTTTGCTGGCGCTCGTAGTGCCCTATTTCTATGGCTAATTTAGGATAATTCTTGTAGCTTCCAAACATATAAGAAATGTGGAAAACTTTTCCTATCATCCTATTGACAAAGCAGCTATTAACTCATATACTCACATCACTTCGCAACGACGAGTTCGCTCGTTCGAGCGAAGGAACAAAACCCGGACGGTCCCTCGTGGATTGTTCGGGTTTTTGTATACCCCGGCACATAATATCCTTCGTGATCTCTTTGTGATCTTTGCGTCTTTGTAGTTCAAACGGTCCCAGCAATGCTCAACGCGGAATATATCTCGCGCAGGAAGCGGCTGGGAACGGTGGAGAGTAGGCGCGTGGACGCGAAGCCGGAGCGCCCCGCCAACTTCTCCCAGGCCGGGTAGGAGATGGGATGCGGGACCCAGGGGTTGCCACGGTCAGCGTTGTACTCTACCAGTATGAGACGACCATCAAGCTTGAGGTAGCCCCTGAGACGCTCGACCAAAGGCTCTTTGTGGCGAATGAAATGTAGGGAGTTCGCCATCACAATGCCGTCCAGGGGAGGCATGTCCAGGGTGTCGGTGAAGTCGGCTGCAATATATTGCCCCACGGTACCTGGGAATCGCTTGCGCATCCCTGCCTCCTGCTCGCGGAGAGCAGAGCGATCCTTGTCCACCGAATAGATCGTCGCGCCGGGGCCAAGCAGATCGGCCAGCGCGAAGGTGAAGGCCCCCCACCCTGAGCCGAGATCGGCCCACACGCCGCCCGTGGTTGGGACGCCGCCACGCAGCAGGTCGAGGTGATCTTCGTGTGTCACGCCCAATGCTCCCAAGCTATCCAAATTACCTGTACGCCGCGGCCTGTAAGTTGAACAGGTCGGCGTAAGTGCCGTTGAGGGCGAGTAGCTCCAGGTGCGTGCCTGCTTCGCTGATCTTACCGTCTTCCAGCACGAAGATGCGGTCGGCCAGGCGTACGGTGCTGAAGCGGTGGCTGATGAAGAAGGTCATCTTGCCCTCGGTCAGCTCCTTCATGCGGGCGAAGATCTCATACTCGGCGCGAGCGTCCAGGCTAGCGGTTGGCTCGTCCAGCACCAGGATAGCTGCATCGCGCATGAAGGCGCGCGCCAGCGCCATCTTCTGCCATTCGCCGCCCGACAGTTGGTAGCCCTCGTCGAACCAGCGCCCCAGCGTGGTTTCATACCCTTTCGGGAGGCGGCCTATCACGGTGTCGGCCCCGCTCTTGCCCGCCGAGGTTTCGATCATGGAGAGGTTCTCACGCTCTTCGAGGCGTCCCAGCCCGATGTTATCGCGGGCGCTCAAGAAGTATGTCACATAGTCCTGGAAGATCACGCCGATGGCAGCGTGGAGGCTTTCAAGGGTATACTCCTTGATATTCACGCCGTCGATCAAGATCTGGCCGCTACTGGGGTCGTAAAGGCGCGTGAGGAGCTTGACGATGGTGGTCTTGCCCGCCCCGTTCTGGCCTACGAGGGCTACCGCTTCGTCCGGCTGGATGAAGAAGCTCACATCGCGGAGGGCAGGCTCGGTCTTGCCGGGATATGTGAACGATACATTGCGAAACTCCAACCCCTGGCGTAAAGGCAGCTTCAGAGGGACCGCTTCAGGTGTGTTCCTTATCTTCGGAGTGTAGTCGAGGAAGTCGTACAGGTTGGAGAGGTAGAGGCTATTCTCATACATTTCGGAGAGGCCGCCCAGGATGGCGCTGAGGCTCCCCTGCACCTGCCCCACTGCCTGCGAGTAAAAAGTGAGGTCGCCCAGGGTGAGCCTGCCGGCGATGGTGGAGAGGGCAACATAGAGGAAGGTGGCGCTGGTGACGATAATGGAAAGGCTGCCCCAGGCGAAGCCCATCAGGTAGCGACGCTTGACGAGGGCGCGGTTCTCCTTGTAGAAGCGGATGGAAATATCCTCCCACTTGTCCATGAAGTAGCGCCCCAGGCCGAACAGCTTGATCTCTTTGTTGTAGGTGTCCTTGGTGAGCAGATCGAGGAAGTACATCATGCGCCTGCGGTCGGGCGACTGCCTGCGCGACATCATAAAGCCCTGCCAGCCGTAGCGGGAGTTTGCGATGAAGGCGGGAATGGGAGAGAGGAGGGCGGCCACCGCCACCAGCCACCCCAGGCTGGCGATCAGGGCGATCATGCTTAGGAAGGTAATCATGTTACGGATCAGGCCAAACATCTGCTGGACCATCATCACGGGCCGGAAAGTGGCCTGGTTCTGCGCTTGCTGGAGGGCGTCGTAGAAGGCCGGGTTCTCGAAGAAGGAGAGGTCCAGGCTGTTGGCGTGCCTCATGAGCATGATTTGCACTCGCCGGGAGGTCAGTTCCTGGAGGGCTTGCTGGTTGATGTCGCGTATGGTTTGGAGGAGGGAGTTACCCACCAGCAAACCGAACTGGACAGCTACCAGTTGGATCACAACGGTTGTGGAGTCGCCCACACCACCCCCGCTAATGGCCGCCACCACCGCGTCGATAAGGAGCTTCCCTACCCAGGCGGTAGCGGTCGGAACGATGCCGAAGAGGACCGACAGCACGGCCATGGTGATGGTGTAGCCTTTGTGAGACTTCCACACCAGCTCCAGGGCGCGCGGAATGCCCGCCAAGGTAGCGCGAGACTGTTTGCGCCATTGAGCGAAGCGCTCTTGCCACGTTTTGGATTGAGGTTCGTCCTCAGGCTCAGTTGCCGGCTGGGGCGGGGCTGCCCCGTTGTTCATCGCCGCCGTGAACGCCTTGCCTTCATCGTTCCAGGAAGCTGAGCGGCGGCTACGGCCATTGCCGCTATTTCTATTTTGCATGCTTTAGTTCCTGTTTATTCTGCTTTCTCATTACTTTCTTCTTATGCCTAACTATACCTTACCGGCAGCGAAATCGCCTCTGTCGTTTGGCCGATCTTGGCCTGGCCGATGGGCCGAAGATGCCTGGGCTACATAACGATCGAATAATAGAGATGGGCCGTGGCCCATCTCTATTATTCGATTAATCGTCAGTTAGGGGTGACTCACGGTTGGAGGGTGAACGCCTCGTGCACCTCGGTTTGGCTGCCGCCGGGGGTGGGGCCGCCGCTGGGGATGTAGATGACGTTGCTCACAACAGCAGCGCCGATACCGTGCCTGGGAGTGGGCATGGGCGCGAGGGCTACCCACCTATCGGTGGCGGGATTATAGGCCTCGTTCTCCTCGAATGTGCCTCCCCCCTCCTCGCCGCCGAAGACGAGCAGGTGGCCCTGTAGGGCGACGGCGGCTATACCGCTACGGGGGGTGGGCATCGGCGCGACCGTGGCCCACTTGCCGGTTGCGGGGTCGAACATCTCGTTAAGGCCCGTATTGCGGGTCATGACCTCAAAGCGGCCACCCACGGCATATATCTTGCCGCCCAAGGACGCCACCCCCAGGTGATCGCGCGGCGTGGGCATAGGCGCTAGCTGGCCCCACTGGTTGGTAGCGGGATCATACACCTCGTTCGCGCCCACATCGGCGTCCTTGCGCCCTCCGACCGCGTAGATCTTGCCGTCCACGACGGCCACGCCCAGAGCCCCGCGAGCCGTAGGCATGGGAGCAAGGGCGCGCCACTTGTCGGTCGCAGGATCGTACTCGTATACATCGGCTACCGCCGCGCCGTTCGCCGCATAGCCCCCGATCAGGTAGAGTTTGCCGTTCAAGCCTGCCGCGCCGGCGTGGTTGAGACCCTTAGGCATGTCCGCAAGCGAGCGCCAGCTATCGGTAGCCGGGTCGTACTGTTCGTGGACGGTCTGGGCCGAGGCACTGAACCCACCAAGCACGTGGATCTTGCCGCCCACTTCCGCCACCGCCACCTCACTCCGAGGGGTCGGGATGGGCGCACGCGTAAACCAGCGCCCAGCGCCGGGCGATAGAGTCGTACTGCCTGGCGTCGCGCTGGCCGAGGGCCGGGGGGTGGGCTGGGGAGCATTGCGCCGGTCGTAGCGGTACCTGCCAAGCAGGCTCAAAAGCACGTCGTTGGGCTGGGAGTTTTCCGGGTGGTGCTCGAACACCGCCCGCTCGAAGTATTGGACGGTGTAGGTCTTGCCGTCCAACTCAGACCTCTCCTGGAATTCGTCGGTGATCGGGTAGCCCTGCTGGGCCAGTCCGCCGTGCGTCTCCCAGTACTGCCTGAAGCGGCCGCCTATCGTCTTGCCGGTCTCAGGGAACTTGAGCGGGCTGTCAGTGCTTGCCCTCTGGCCTGGAGCGGCGGAGGGACCGTAACGGCGGTTGTACTCGAATACTCCCAGCAGTTGCAGGAGCACATCATAGGGCGGTTGGTGCGCGGGATGCGCCTCGAACACCGCCCGCTCGAAGTACTGCACGGTGTACGTCTTACCATCGGTGTCGGACTTCTCTTGAAGGGTACCTGAAATGGGGTAGCCTTGCTGTGGAAGGCCACCGTGCGTATCCCAGTAGCGCAGGAAAGCGCCACACACCTGCTGTCCTGTAGGGTCGAAGCGGCGGCAATCAGGCTGCGGGGTTTGGGCTTGGGATGCGGGCAGTGGGACGGTTGCCAGCACGATTAGCAAACACGCGAAGGCGAGCAAGTTCCGGCTGAGGGTGCGATTCATATAGGGCCTCCTCTTGGCGGGCTTAGTGGCAAAGGCAATGAGGAGTCTATTGTAAGAAACTGTCTGAAAACTAGCCAAGAATAGCACAGTCAGGCAGACTCAGGGTTATGATTACCAGTCAAACCCGAAAAGTCTACCCGACTGACCTTCATGATAACGAATGGAACGTAATCGCGCC
>JBAURA010000095.1:0-7174 GCA_049580985.1 Chloroflexia bacterium | reverse complement strand
CACTATCGCCCTGCACTCCGCGCCCGTTGGCAACCGAGGTGCGGACGTAGAAGGGGAGAGGATCGGTGTTGGTGTCGATGAAGAAGCCGGGCTTTTTGCGCACCTGGTCGGCGAACTTCGCCATCTGCGCCCGGTTGACCCCGCTATTGGGCCGGTAATAGGGCAGGTTGCCGGGGCCGCATGGCTCGCCCGGCCCACCGCACGGGTAGCCGCTTACGATTCCTGAGTGATAGAGATTGCGGATGTATGGGAAGAACGTATAGTTGGGGGGCACGTCTTCGAAGTCGCGCGCGCCCTCGGGGTTGGCGGTGGCCTGGTTGGTTGGCGCTTGTTGGAGCGTGGCGGCGGGCGCCTGGGCCTGCGCGCTTCCAAGGGCGCTACTGAGCAAGGCGAACAGCAATAGCTGGGCAACGGCCAGTAGTCTATATCTACGAGTCATGTCATTATCTCCTTCCTTCATACGAGCAGCGGGATGGTAAGGTGGCGGCCAGTGTCGCCCATATGATTATAACGCGTATTCTCGTGGCCGGTTCTGTAGAGATTCTGTAGGGAAGGCTCTTTGATACTCTATGACACTCAGCGAGTCACTAAGGGGTTCAATTGCGTCGCGGTGCATCCTGGGGTGGTGCGCGATAGCAGGGTTTAAAAACAGAGTAGTGTGTGGTTGAAGACCATACACTACTCTGTTTCTTTGTCTTAAAATTCTTGTATGTCAGCTAGAGAATATCTTTGGTCAGCGTGGCGAGGAACTCGTTGTTGTCCTTCGTTTTGGAGAGGCGGGCCAGGAGTAGCTCCAGCCCTTCGCTGCCGCCGAGGACGCCCACCATGCGGCGCAGGGTTAGCACCTGGCGGTAGGTGCTGTCGTCGAAGAGTAGCTCTTCGCGGCGCGTGCCCGACTTGGGGATTTCGATGGCGGGGAAGATGCGCTTCTCGGACAGCTTGCGGTCCAGATGGAGTTCCATGTTGCCGGTGCCTTTGAACTCCTCGTACACTACGTCGTCCATGCGCGAGCCGGTGTCTACCAGGCATGTGGCGATGATGGTGAGGGAGCCGCCTTCCTCGATGTTGCGAGCCGCGCCGAAGAAGCGCTTGGGCGGGTAGAGGGCGCTGGGGTCCATGCCGCCTGAGAGGGTGCGGCCCGAAGGGGGCATGAGGGTGTTGTAGGCGCGTGAGAGGCGGGTGATCGAGTCGAGGAGGATAACCACATCTTGGCCGCCTTCGACCAGGCGCTTGGCGCGCTCCAATGTGAGCTCGGCGACCTTGGCGTGGTCCTCCACAGGTTCATCGAAGGTGGAGGCCATGACCTCGCCTTTTACCGAGCGCACCATATCGGTCACTTCCTCCGGCCTTTCACCGATGAGGCAGACCATCAGGTGGGCCTCGGTGCCGTAGTTGGCGGCGATGCCATTGGCGATGGCTTTGAGAAGGAGGGTCTTGCCCGCCTTGGGGGGCGATACGATGAGGCCGCGCTGGCCCCGGCCAATGGGGGCGACCAGGTTCAGCAGGCGGGTCGAGATCTGCTGCTGGGTGGTCTCCAGGTTGTACATTTGCTGCGGGAAGATAGGGGTGAGGTCGCCGAAGTTGGGCCGCTTCTTGGCGGTCTCGGCGTCCATCTCGTTGACCACTTCTACGCGCAGGAGGCTGAAATACTTTTCGCCCTCCTTGGGGGCGCGCACCTGGCCCACCACCACGTCGCCAGGACGCAGGCCGAAGCGCCGGATCTGGCTCTGGCTCACATATACGTCGCTGGGGCTGGGTAGGTAGCCGGTGACACGCATGAATCCGAAGCCGTCGTCCATGATGTCGAGGATGCCCTTCTTGAAGATGTTGCCCTGCTGCTCGGTCTGGGCCTGCAAGATGCGGAAGGCGAGGTCTTGCTTTTTGAGGCGGCTGATGCCGGCAATGTCCAGCTCCTTAGCCATCTCCTGGAGGTCATCCATGTTGCGGGCCTCAAGCTCGGCCAGGGTGTGCATCACCTTCGATGGGCCGCTGGCGGTCTGGCTGTCAGGGAGCACGAGCATGCCGGGGCCGTTTACGCCCTCTCCCAGGACCGTGGCTGTGCCGACATTCCCGTCGGTTTCCATACCCTCCATATGTTCTCTGTTTCTATTACTTCTCTTGGGGCTGGAGCCGCCACGATGACGGTTGTACCGGGCGTAGCCGTTCCTGCTGTTCTGTTGTTTCTGATCTCTATCCATTTTGTTCTCCAGGGATTGTGGGACGAGTTGTCAGTTGTCAGTTGTCAGTGGTTGTAATAAGCACTGGCAACTGACAACCGGCAACTGACAACTGACAACTAGGTATACTCAATTATGTTCGACAGTTTGTCTCCGTGGTGCACGGTTTGCATATAGCGGATTGTGCCGGTTTTAGCGCGCATGACTACCGAGTCGGTGGTGGCGGTGCCCGTTTTATAGCGCACGCCGCGCAGTAGCTCGCCATCGGTGATGCCGGTGGCGGCGAAGAATACGTCGTCGCTGCTTACAAGGTCGTCTATGGTGTAGACAGTATCGGGGTTTACGCCCGCGCTTTCGGCGGCTTGGCGCTCGGCGTCGTTGCGGAAGTAGAGTCTGCATTGCATGTCGCCGCCCATGGCTTTGAGAGCGCAGGCGGCCACCACCGCCTCGGGCGCGCCGCCGCTGCCCATGAGCATATCCACGCTGGTATTGTCATCGGCGGCGGCGATAGCACCCGCCACGTCGCCGTCGGGTATGAAGCGCACTCGAGCCCCGGTGGCCCTGATCTCTTTCACAAGCTGTTCGTGGCGTGGGCGGTCAAGCACCATGACGGTGATGTTCCCCTCTTCGCGGCCCAGAGCGCGGGTGACGGCATTGATGTTCTCGGCTACGGACTTGCGAATGTCGATCGCGTCGCGCGCCGCGCGGCCTACCGCTATCTTCTCCATGTAGTAGACGCCCGGTGGGGCTGCGTACATGGTGCCGCGAGCGGCCAGGGCCACTACAGAGATCGCACCGGGCATACCCAGCGAGAGGAGGCGCGTGCCGTCTACGGGGTCAACGGCAATGTCTACCTTGGGGGGACGGCCATTGCCGATCACCTCGCCTATGTAGAGCATGGGGGCCTCGTCTTTTTCGCCTTCACCGATTACTACCACCCCATCCATCTCTATGCGCGCCAGGGTACGCCGCATCGCGTTTACCGCTGCCCCATCCGCGCCGATCTTGTCGCCTTTGCCGAGCCACAGCCCGGAGGCAAGCGCCGCCGCTTCGGTTACCCTCACCAACTCCAGCGCTAGGTTCCGCTGCATCTCTTCCATTGTGCATCCCTCTCCTCGTCGAGTGGATTTGACTGGGTACGCCCGCCAGCCCTTAGTTTTCGTACGCCTGTGCTACGCACCTACACCAGCATGCTTCAGCGCCAGCGCATACAACGACGCATACGCGGGAGCGCTTGCGCGAAAGCTGATCCTGGTGAAGCCTGCGCTATATCGATGCATGCATATTCGCAGGGCGTAGCTCGCCGGATCAGAAAGCACGTGGAACGAAGTAGCACCTACAGTGGGCGTTAAGACGTGATAGTGGGACTGCTATAGAACAGCTATCAATATAGAAAGTATGTGATAAGGGATAAAAGGAAAAGGGGCGGGGAGATAGGGATTCGAACCCTAGAAGCAGCTAAACGCCGCTTAACCGCTTAGCAGGCGGCCCCATTCGACCACTCTGGCATCTCCCCACACGCAAATGGGTTGAGCGCACCTGCTATGCACGCTCGTGCGAGATAATTATATCATATAGGTGTGGGGGATTGCAAGTGGAAAACTTAGGCCCCTAAAGATGGGGACAAAGCCAGGCGCGTAGAAACAAAGCGCACTTTATGAGACACCGTTTGCCTCCGATAGCAAGGCGGTTGCAGCGAACCGATGAAGCTAGCTTTAGGGCACTCTTTCCCCATAGCAATCATACAATAGCGTATACTGCACAGGCGGACACCTACTTCAAGCCGATGACAACCGATCTAATGAGGGTTGATTGTGCAGCCAGGCTCTAGAGCAGGAAGGGAACGAATAATGAGCAAGCAGGACCTGGGAAACGGCTGGTTTGCGGAAGTAGGGCAGGAATATCCTGTGCAGGCATGGGCCATCTCGGTCTACCATGAGGATGACAAAGACCGGGACTATGAGAGTAGCTGGTGGTCGGAGCGCGCATGGTTCCGAGGCTTTATTACCCCGAAGCAGGCAGACGAGGTCCTTGCGCTCTTTCTACAGCGCGAATCGCTAATGCACTGTGAAGTGCATGCAAGAGGCTGGGACGAAGAGCGTAAAGTGGTCGAGTTGGTGCAGGTATTCTACTGGTTTGGCGCTCGACAATGGAGCTACCGGCTTGCATACGAGCCTACGGGGGTATCGGGCTGGATAGGCTATCACTGCGGTTCCTATGGCTCGGCTACCAACGCCATACGAGCCGGGCAAGAGCATTGGGAGCAACTGCGGAAGCTGGGGACGGGCGGGGCGGGGGTCGATCCCAACTTCAGCGAGAGCGAGGATTATTATGGATAAGGTGGACAGCGATAAGATAGAGAACGACCAACAGCGAGAGCAACACGCGGAACTACGCGAGGAGCGCAAGACCAGGGGCGATACCCGCGCTTCCCACCTTGAAGCCGGACGTGAGCTTGCCCGCTCAGAGAGCGCGCAAACCCACGAGCGAAAGCCGGCCCAGCCTCAACCTACAGAAGGCGCTGTCACTAATCGTACGTGAAGCAGGGCACCAGGGCATATGAAGCTTTGCGAGGCGGACGGGTGTGGCTTACCCGACCTCCTTTTTCAGTTGCGTTATCTCGGTACGCAAGCGCTTGATTTCAGCCATGAGGTTAGGCACATCCACACGCGCCAGTGTGTTCGCGCTCTTCATGACGGCCTGGAGGCGCTGCAATTCTTTGGGTAGCTCCCGAAAACTGTAAGGAGAACGCAGCACATCCTGGCATCTCATTTCAATACTTCTTAGACTATCGTTTTCTCGCAGTGCCATATATCTCCTACCTTTCGACGCATAATGCTTGGCCGCGCCTGGCGTGACGAACGGATGCTTATAAAAAGAGCCGGTTGGCGTACCTCCCGGCTCGATGCTTACAGGTGCATGTCAGAATCGGGACCGAAAACCCGGGGTCGGGCTGAGGGCTTCTTCCGATCTCAACCCGTCGCGGATGCTAACGGCGCTGTCCATCGTAGGCACTGTGATTGCCCCGACGCTCTTCGGTTCGCGGGCGAGCTTCGTTGACGGTGAGATTCCTCCCACCCAGCTCGGTCTCGTTCAACGAAGCGATGGCCTGCTTGGCCTCATCGCCATTGGGCATCTCAACGAACCCAAACCCGCGAGACTCGCCGCTGTACTTATCTTTGACGATGGCTACAGACTCGACCTGGCCGAATGCGCCAAACGTTGTCTGTAGGTCCTGCTCAGAGGTCCCCCATGATAGGTTTCCGACGTAGATATTCATTACGTATCTCCTTTTGGCTCCATAGAGCATAAGGCAAGGCGCTCCTCGCCTGTGCTAACTCGAGTCTAGCCAGGTGGGTGCGACTAAAGGGGTTTACGTGATGACCTGATTGGGAAATTACGAGGAAACCATCAAAAGAGGACCTATGTCCAGCTTGGACTACTCTTAAGTATACCACATATGGCAAGGGCGTGCTAAGCGTGCCTTGATGAGTGGCCCATCCTTGCCCGCCTTTTACCCCGCGCTGTATAATGGCCGGGCAGGGTCATACGCAGATTGCCCTGTATTGTTATGCAGGAGCAAAGGTTTTGGCGACTATCACAAGCAAGGGGTCAGGGGTCGGGGACCAGGGACCGGGGCATACGCCCGCTCAAGCGGCGACAAGCGGCAACGGCCATAAGGATCAAGCACTGGTCCCTGGTCCCCCACCCCTGGTCCCTAATTCACGGGCGGCCGGGAGCGTGCTCCTGTTGCTCGTATTCTTCGGCGGGGCGTCGGTGATGACCGTCGAGATGAGCGCCTCGCGCTTACTCGCGCCCTACTTCGGCACTTCCCTCTTTATCTGGGCTATTTTGATCGGGCTGGTGATGATCTACCTGACGCTGGGCTACTGGCTAGGCGGGAGGCTGGCCGATAGATTTCCGAGGCCTTCGTTTCTCTACGGAGTAACGGCGGTGGCGGGGTTCGCGGTTGGCCTCATCCCGGTGCTGTCGCGGCCCATCCTGTCGTGGTCGGTGGAGGGCTTTTCCGGCTACTCGGTCGGGATATTTATCGGGTCGCTGGTGGGAGTGATCCTGTTGTTTTCGGTGCCGCTCATCTTGCTGGGATTCGTGTCGCCCTTCGCGATCAGGCTGCGGTCGGTAAGCGCGACGAACGCGGGCGGAACGGCGGGCGGGGTGTCGGCCCTTTCAACGCTGGGGAGCATACTGGGCACCCTGATCCCGGTGTTCTTCCTTATACCGTATATCGGTACGGCGGCCACCCTGTACGCGGCGAGCGCGACCCTGCTGTTATTCTCGATACTGGGGTTGGTGGTGAGCGGGGCGTTGCGCCGGGCTGCTATATACGGGCTGTTGCTGCTCGTGGTGCTTGGTTTGGCCCTGTTTGTGCGGGGCGGACTGATCAAGCCGCCACAGAGGGGCGAGATGATCTATGAGAAAGAGTCGGCCTATAACTACATCCAGGTGGTGCAGGAAGGGAGCCGCACCCTGCTGATGTTGAACGAAGGTCACGCGATCCACTCTATTTATGATACCGTCAATTTGCTTACGGGCGGGCCGTGGGACTATTGGCTGATCGCGCCCTACTTCAATAAAGACTTCTCGCCGTCGAATATGCAGGGGATGGCGATGATCGGCTCGGCGGCGGGCACCGCTATGCGCCAGTATGAGGTCGTATATCCGGGCGTGCCGGTGTATGGCGTGGAGATAGACCCGGAGATAGTGGCGGTTGGTAAGCGCTATTTCGGGATGGACAAGCTGAAATACGGCATCACGCACGAGCAGGACGGGCGCACCTATCTCAAGACCGACGGCAAAGACAAGCGGTGGACGGTAGTGGGGATCGACGCGTACCACCAGCCGTACATACCGTTCCACCTGACGACGAAAGAATTTTTCCAGGAGATCAGCGATCACCTTACGCCGGATGGCGTGGCGATGATCAATGCAGGGCGCACGGTGAGCGACACCCGGTTAGTAGATGCGCTGGCTAATAC
>JBAURA010000094.1:0-2673 GCA_049580985.1 Chloroflexia bacterium | reverse complement strand
GCCTTATCGTCGGCAGCGCGCAGTTGGATCACGCTTTCAATTGGCTCGAATTGTACTAGGTCGCGATAGAGCATGGTATCTCACTTCGATAGTTAGATATGGTTCTTCCGAATAACTTACAAAGGGATTACACAATTCTCACATAGCTCAGTCTGTGTCCAGGCTCGGAAGTGTGTGTGCATTGGGTTTTCAATTGCGTAGGTCAACACACCACCAGTGAAGTTGCCCGGCCAGAGTACGATGATGCGTGTCAATCTGCTGATCTCTCGTAACAAGCGCAGAGGATCGAGGCTCAGTGAAGGCTCAAACATAAGGTCGATATCGGTACAAAGCGCCGGCCCGGGTGCGTATCTTTGCAGGGAAGACTTCACGATTTGTTGAGCCTTGATAGGCCTCGTGGATTGCTCTATATCCAAAAGAGCTTCGCTTAGCGCAGTGCCTATCGAAATCACCTGCCAATCAAACTTATCCAGCAAGGATCGACAAACCGTATTTAGGTATGCCACATCATAGTGCACTAACAGGCAACATGGATAGAACGGCTGTGCCTCCAAGAAACGATCGATTGCCAGCAGCAAGTTTGTTGGTACGATGCTTATTGCCTCTTGAAAACGCTATGGCCGTAAGCGATAACGGTTATCGTTTACTCTCTAACAACGTCGGGCAATAGCGCCGAGTATGAAAGGCGCGTCTAGTATTCTATCATGTACAGTCACAAAAGACAACAGGCAGAATACTCTTGCCGTAACACTAGGTCCTTTGATTTGTGCGCAGGTTACCCCACACCTGCACGTTGTGACCCTCGAAGGAGCCTTGCCATAGAAGAGCAGTGCAGGTGTTGTGGAGTAGGGATTTCCAGAGCTGGGCGTTGGCGAAAGCGTCCTCGTCAGGGCTGAACATTGAGAAGATGGAGCGGGAGGCCACCAGCACCAGCTTTTCCTTGGCGCGACTGATGGCTACAGTGAGTCGGCGGGGGTCGTAGAGGAAATCGCTAGACGCTAGGAGGTAGTCGAGATCGCTCTCTGTGGCGCTGATGATAATAGCGGTGCGCTCACCGCCCTGGAAGCGCTCTACCGTGTCAACTGCGGAGTTGCTTACTACCTGCGTGATAGGATCGTACTGATTGAGGAAGGTAAAGAGAGACTGCATATCGCCACGTTGGGCTCGATGTGGGACCACCACGCCCAAGCCTTCATGCAAGTCGAGGTTGTAGATACCTTGATCGGCGAGTGTATTTAGGATGGGCGCGACTAACGCCTGCTCGTAGATGTTACGGGATTGGCTCTGCGCCTCATCGTGCAGGACAACCACGATTGGGTGCTCGGGGGAGAGGACGGCGGCTACAAAGGGATTATCGAGGTTGTGCTTGGGTAGGAGGCGATGGCGTTTGGAGTGGTAGTCGATACCGTCTTTGGAGTAGATCTGCTCCTTGAGGAAGGTGGCCATGTCGGCGTGAAGGCGGAAGCTCTCCGAAAACTTGATCATGGGCGGGCGCGCGTTGAGGCCAAGCAGGGTATCGAATAGGGAGGAGTAGGCTTTGTATTGCTGGAAGGTACGCCGGCGCTCATGCTCCCAGTTGTGCTTGACGATGGGCGGCATCTGTCGGGGATCGCCTACTACTATTAGCTGTCCGTGGGAATCGAGGGGGAGGGCAGCCATGCACGCCTCGGGCAGGTCCATCTGAGATGCTTCGTCGAGCACCAGGGTGTGGCAGAGGTAGTGGCCGGAGAGGTTCTTATTTGACCAACGGTCCTTTATCATGCCGTAGATGCCGCCTGGAGTACCACCTACCACGCACCAGCGCTGAGTGGCGACTATCTCGGCACTGTACGGATCGCCTTTTTCTCGTTCGGAAGCCTTGGGCAGAGCAGGGATGCCGTCCTTCGCGTGTCGAGGAGCGATCCGATACAGAGGGATAGTTAGAAGGCGAGGGTCGAAGTAGCGAGCAAAGATGTCGGGGTGGTCCTCGCTCCACTTCTGGAGGTGGTGCTGGGCGGAGAGGCTGTTCTCCAGGATTACATCGGTGGCTGCGTGGGTCTTACAGGAAACGAAGATACGGAAATCGCGGCCAGCGGCGAGCGCTCCCTGCATGCGTGCGAATACGGCGAAGGATGTTGAGTAGCTCTTGCCGGTGCCGGGAGGGCCCTGCACAAGGAGCAAAGGGTCGGCACCGTGTGACCCGATGTAGTCGCGCTTGCTCTCCTCGAAGTCGTGAAGGGCACCAGCATCGCGCAGGGCATCCAGGCCTGTGAGGAAACGCGCTTGAGCCTGTGCTTCACTTTCACTCCAGTTTACCTTAGCCGAGGTGGGGTCTGTGATGCGATCGTAGAGGGTATTGCGGATGGAGGGGTCGTCGGCGGCGTCGAGGCGACGGAGCTCTTCGGCTACCACGGAACACCAATAACCGTAGATATCGTTGGGATCTGGATCAATCGTGTAGAAGACACCATCCTGCAGGGGCTCCTTGAAGTAGGATGGGTAAAGGTAGCCATTGACTGCGGCACTGTTCTGGGTGATGACGAGGGTTACGGTGGCGGACGTGGCTCTGCCTTCTGGACTGCGCTCTATGTAGATTGCGTCTATCTCGGCGCGGACACCGTATAACATCTGCTTTGGGGTGGGAGTGTTCGGGGTGCGCTGGGCAAGGGTCAAACGTGTGTCGTAAGTGTACCG
>JBAURA010000093.1:0-1978 GCA_049580985.1 Chloroflexia bacterium | reverse complement strand
TGAGCGCGGGGGCGGCCTGGCGCTGGCGGCTGGACCGGGTGCAGGGCCTCGATATGACCCCGGCGCGGCACGTAGCGGAACCTGAGCTTGCCATCAGCCCTGCCCTGGAAGATGGTCCTGTGCTCGTGACCATCGAATACAGGGTGGCTCCCGAAAATGCGTCCGATTTCGTAGCGGCTATGCAGCGCGTAGGCAGGATGCGCAGGCGGACAGGAGCATACGAATGGGGTTTGTTCCGCGACCCCGCCCAGCCCGACCGCCACGTGGAGACGTTCCTGGCACGCACCTGGGCCGAACACCTGCGCCAGCACGCCCGCCCTACGATGACCGACCAACAGATATTGGAGCAAGCGCGTGCGCTGATAAAGCCTGGTACGGAGCCGGTAGTGTCTCACTACATCGCCACGTACCCCAAGCCGAGGTCGTAGGATCACCCTTACGATCAGAAGCGGGGCATCACGTCCTGGGCGAATCGGTGGATCATCTCCTGGTCGTGAGCCAGCCCGGCCAGGTACACAATGAAGTAATTGGCTCCCGCCTCGGCTGCCCGCTCGATCTGCGCCGTCAATTCGTCGGCGGTGAGGACCTTGAATCGCCGCCTGTACTGGTCGAGCGTGTACTGGCCGTTGGTCCAATCGGCTACTTTGTCTGGGTCCTCGCCGGGGCGCAACAGGTGTATATCCTCCAGGCTGGTGCTGACGGCGATCTCGTTCGGGTCGCGCCCTAGCGTTTCGCAGTGGCCGCGCAGGATCGCCACCTTCTGCCGGATTGTGTCGGGATTGCCGCCGCCGAAGTTGCAGCCGTCCGCCCACCGCGCCACCAGCTTGAGGGTCACCTTCTCCCCACCGCCTCCGATCCAGAACTCCGGGTGGGGCTTGCGCGCGCCCTTCGGCTCGTTGATCGGGCCGTCGATAGTGTAGTATTTGCCCTGGAAGACCGGCTTCTCCTCGGTCCACATGCGGTTGATGATCTCGCACGCCTCGCGGAACATGCCCATGCGCACCGGCACGTCGGGGAAGCCGTAGCCATACGCGCGCCATTCGTGCTCGTACCAGCCCGCGCCCAAACCGCAGATTAGCCTGCCATTACTCATCACATCCACCGTGGAAGCCATCTTCGCCAGCAACGCGGGGCTACGGTAGCCGTTGCAGGTAACCATCTGCCCCACCCGCACGCGCTTCGTATCGCGCACCAGCCCCGCCGTGATCGTCCACGCCTCGAACGTCGTCTCCTGCGTGGGCATGGGTATGGTGTGGAAGTGGTCGTAGACCCAGATCGAGTCGAAGCCCACTTCGTCCGCCGCTAGGGCGGCGCACGTCATAGCCTCGTATTGCTCCACGGGGTCGGGGATACCAACCAGGTCCATCTTCCAGCCCTGGGGCACGAACACCCCAAATTTGACGGTCATTATGTGGCTCCTTTCTTGTGACCTCTATATGCTCCGGGCCTATCTATTGTTGAACACGACACCCCGCAAGAAGCATACCGGGATCACCTTACGGACAGGAGAATACCTCTACCCCGTTTCATGCGTATCCAGTCGCCCCAGCCGCCGAAGCTCCGGCACCTGGACCGCCAGCAACGCGACCACCAGGATCGTCCCGAAGCCCCCCGCCACTACCGCACCCACTGTGCCCAGCAGGGCGGCAGCCACGCCCGACTCGAACGCACCCAACTCGTTTGAGATACCGACGAAGACGGAATGCACCGCGTTCACCCTGCCGCGCAGCATATCGGGCGTGCGCGTCAGCAGGAGCGTGCTGCGGATTATGACGCTCACGTTGTCCAGGCCGCCAAGCAGGGCCAGCATCGCCAGCGAAAGAGCAAAATCGCGCGACAGCCCAAAGACGATGGTCGCCAGGCCGAACCCGGCCACCACCAGCAGCAGGGTGCGGCCCGAGTGCTGGAACGGAGGGCGCAGGGCCATGAAGAAGGCGGCCAGCAGCGCGCCCACCGCAGGCGCCGCGCGCAGCCACCC
>JBAURA010000092.1:0-13350 GCA_049580985.1 Chloroflexia bacterium | reverse complement strand
GCCCACGCGGAACACGCTCCAGTTGCGCCATAGGGACACCTCTCCCTATCAGCCACCCATGACCGTGTAGGGGCGGGTCCCCGTGCCCGCCCTCTGCCCGGCAACAACCAAATACCAGGAGAACACCCAACAGGGTGCATAGGACCAACCAAGCCCAATGCACCCTACTCTCCCATACCCTAAATCCGAAATCCAAAATCCGCAATCCAATAAAATACCCTCCGCGTTCTCCGCTCCTCCCCTTCTCCGCGATTTCAACATAACCTCCTTACACCCTCCTTCGCGTTTCAACCATAACCTCCGCATCCTCTGCGCTCTCTGCGGCGAATTCCGTTGAATCCCTCACTTCGCGCTCCCAAAATCCGAAATCCAACGTCTTGACAGGATCACTACCGTGTATATAATGAATGAACCGCCAAAGCAGTTGGTCCAATTTCCTACTACTGCGTCCTTTTCCCGTTCGCGCTATGCCCGCAGGCCAGCATTTCCGGCCTGCGTGCCCACCTGAACCTGGGCCATTTCGGCTCCCGAAGGGGGTGGTTTATCACACAAATACCTCTATACATTCCAGCGACCGCTTCCTGCAACCCATTCCCTCGCTCGATCCAGCCATATATCTGTGCAGGAGAATACACATTCATAAACCGGAGCAAGAACAACCAGAGGAGGAATACTATGGCTAAAATGAAATCGCGCATGACCTGGCTAGCCGGGTTCGCGCTCGTGATAGTGCCTCTATTGTCGGCCTGCGGCGAGGCAGCCACGCCCGTCCCCGCTGCTACCAATACCGTGCCCGCGGGCAATACCGGCACCGCCGCCCTCGATGCGCTGGCCGCCGAGGGGATCAAGCCCGACCCCAGCGCCACCGGCGACTTCGAGTTCTTCAGTTGGTGGACCGCCGGCGGCGAGGCCGAGGGCAAAAACGACCTACTCAACCTCTACAAGCAGCTATATCCCAACGTGACCGTGTCCGACGCCGCCGTGGCCGGCGGTGGAGGCGATGTTGCCAAGGGCGTTCTCAAGAACAGGATGCAAGGCAACGACCCGCCCGACGCCTTCCAGGTGCATGGCGGCCCCGAGCTTATCGACGGCTACGTCAAGTCGGGCCAGATGGACCCGATCACCAAGCTATACACGGACATGAACATCACCGGCTCCTTCCCCAAGCAGCTTCTCGACATGGTCAGCCAGGACGGCGAGATCTACTCCGTGCCCGCTAACGTGCACCGGGGCAACGTCCTCTTCTACAACAAGAAGGTCTTCACGGATAACGGCCTCAAGGCCCCCACCACCTGGGACGAATTCTTCAGCGTGGCAGACGCTCTCAAGGCCAAAGGCATAGCGCCCCTGGCTGTCGGCGGCAAGGACACCTGGGCCGTGACCATGATCTTCGAGGATGTCTTGCTGGCTCAGGGCGGCGCTGACAACTTCAACTCCCTCATGGCGGGCAGCACCGACTGGACAGACGCCAGCGTGGTGTCGGCCCTCGATGCCCTCCAGAAGATCTGGACGAGCGGCTACATCAACTCCGACTTCCCGGCGCGCACCTGGGACGAGGCTGCCGGCCAGGTGCTCAAGGGCACTGCCGGCATGACCATCATGGGCGACTGGGCCAAGGGCTACTTCCAGGCCAACGACGCCGGCTGGGCCGACAACTTCGGCTGGATGCCCTCCCCCGGCACTGCCGGCATCTTCAAGGTCATCACCGATACCTTCGGCATGCCCAAGGGCGCGAAGAATCCTGAGAACACCCAGAGGTTCCTGAACCTGCTCGCCTCCAAGGTCGGCCAGGTGACCTTCAACCTGCGCAAAGGCTCCATCCCCGCCCGCACCGATGTCGATACCGGCCAGTTCGACGTCTACATGCAGGACGCCGGCAAGGACTTCGGAGAGGCCAAGTCCCTCGTAGGCAGCGCCCCGCATGGCTCCGCCACCACCGATGCCTTCGCCAGCGCCCTCAACACAGCCATCAACACCTTCATCTCCGACCCCAAGGACTCAGCAGCCGCCGCCCAGGCCATCCAGACCCAGGCAGCGGACCTGATCAAGTAGCATAGGGATTAAGGGATTAAGGGATTAAGGGATTAGAAGGACGCTAGTCACCCCCTTAATCCCCTAACCCCTTAATCCCCAATCCCCAATCCCCAATCCCCAATCCCCAATCCCCCACGACCGCATGGTAACACCCCAAACACCGGCAACCACTGCTGCTACTGCCCCATCTGTGCCGGTAACCGTATCGGCCCAGGCGGGGCGCAAAGGCTTCAGCCGTGACCGCCTGACCGCCATCCTGATGCTGCTCCCCTCCATCCTGGCGATAGCCATCTTCGTCTACGGCTTCATCGCCTGGAACGCCTGGGCCTCCCTCACCGATTGGCGCAGCCTGGGCCAGCTCCACCAGGTAGGCCCCATGCGCTTCCCTGCCGCCGATTTCGCGGGCCTGACCAACTACCAACGCCTTTTCGAGACCCCGCGCTTCATCACCGACATCCGCAACAACGCCATTTTCACCGTCGCGTTCCTGGTCGCCTGCATCCTGCTCGGCATCACACTGGCTATCATCATAGACCAGCGTATCAAGGCCGAGGGCTTCTTCCGCAACGTCTTCCTCTACCCGATGGCCCTATCCTTCGTGGTCACGGGCACCATCTGGCGCTGGATATTCACGGAGCTAGAATGGACCACCAACAAAGAGCTTGCCCTCCCTGCCGTCATAATCGCCGCCACCTGGCAGATGTCCGGCTTCACGATGGCTATGTTCCTGGCCGCCATTCGGGGCATCCCCGACGAGCTGCGGGAAGCCGCCCGCGTCGACGGCGCGTCCGAGGTGGGCGTCTACCGCCACGTTATCCTCCCCCTGATCAACCCGATCATCCTCTCTGCCCTCATAATCCTGGGCCATATCTCGCTCAAGATATTCGACCTGGTGTTTGTCATGACCGGCGGCAGTCCCACCCTGGGCTACGCCACTGATATGCCTTCCCTCTACCTCTTCCAGCTTGGCTTCAACGATAACCTCTTCGGCAGGGCCGCCGCCATCGCCATGCTCATGCTCCTCTTCGTGGCAATCGTAATCGTGCCATACCTCTGGACCAACCTCAGATCGGAGGCCGAATCATGACCGCGCCTGCCGCCGCCATCCCCGAACCGTCCGCCCCCGCGCGCAAACGCCCATTCCCCAGGTGGATTACCTACGCGCTGCTGGCCCTATTCGCCCTCTTCTTCCTCATCCCCATCTACGTGGCGCTCATAACCTCCTTCAAGTCGATGGGCGAGGTCACACGTAGCGATTTCTGGGCGCCTCCCACCGCCCCCACGGGCGAGAACTTCGGCCTGGCCTTCGACAAGCTCCGCGCCGGATTTCTCAACAGCATCTACCTGACCGTTCCGGGTGTGCTCATCTCGTGCGTTCTCGGCAGCATGAACGGCTACGTCCTCTCCAAGTGGAAGTTCCGAGGCTCCAACGCCATCTTCACGCTCATCCTGTTCGGCATGTTCATCCCTTATCAGGCCATCATCCTGCCCCTGGAGTTCTTCCTCCAGGGCGTCAACCTCTACGGCAAGATCCCCGGCCTCATCCTCACCCACGTCATCTACGGCATCCCCATTACCACCCTCATATTCAGAAACTACTACGCGGGCGTCCCGAAGGAGTTGATCGAGTCGGGCACAATAGACGGCGCGGGCTTCTTCGGCATCTACAGGCACATCGTCCTCCCCCTGAGCGTGCCCGCCTTCGTAGTGGTCCTCATCTGGCAATTCACCGCCATCTGGAACGAGTTCCTCTTCGCCGTCTCCCTCAACAGCGACCCGCGCTCCCAACCGATAACCGTCTCGCTGGCCGGCCTCGGCGCGAGTACCGCCGGCACCAACTACGGCATGCAAATGGCCGGCGCCCTGATCACCGCCCTCCCCACCCTCCTAATCTACATCTTCCTCAGCCGCTACTTCATCCGCGGCCTCCTGGCAGGCTCCGTCAAAGGCTGAAACGCAAAACGCAAAACGCGAAACGCGAAACGTAAAACGTGATTACGTGATTTGCATAAACAATCTTGGCGAACCTTGGCGCTCTTGGCTTCTTGGCGGTTCCGTCTCTTACGTTTCACATTTCACGTTTCGCGTTTCACCCCTCCACCGTCGTACTAATACCCATCGGGACCAAAGTACGACTGTGCAATATATACATAACTATTTCCGCTCCTGTATAATAAGCGCGACGAGGCCAGGAGAGGAGAGCTATGACAGCCACAAGGGAGGATAGCGCCTACCGGCAGGCAGGGGTTGATATAGACGCGGGCACTCGTGCCGTGGACCTGATGAAACAGGCCGTCCGCTCGACCTTCGGGCCGAGGGTGCTGGCCGACATCGGCCTCTTCGGCGGCCTCTACGCCCTGGACGAGCGGCCCGACGGCCAGGTGCTCGTGTCGAGCGCCGACAGTGTAGGGACCAAGCTAAAGTTGGCCTCCATACTGGACAGCTACCGGCTCCTGGGCCACGACATCGTCAACCACTGCGCCAACGACATCCTCGCGTGTGGCGCGCGGCCTATCTTCTTCCTCGACTACTTCGCAGCCGGGAAGATCGTACCTGAACAAGTTGCAGACGTTGTAACAGGCATGGCCGAAGCGTGCCGGGCCTCCGGTTGCGCCCTCGTAGGAGGCGAAACCGCCGAGCTACCCGGCATATACGCCCACGGCCAGTTCGACGTAGTAGGCTTCATCGTGGGCACCGTCGCCCGCGACCGCCTCGTGCTGGGCGACCGCATAGCCCCCGGCGACGCGGTGCTGGCCCTACCATCGAGCGGCCTCCACACCAACGGCTACTCGCTGGCCCGCAAAGTGCTCGGACTCGATACAGACGAGCGTACTGCCCACGAGCGCCTCATCCGTTACCTACCGGCACTGGGCCGCACCCTCGGTGAAGCCCTCACCGAACCGCACCGCCCCTACCTGCCGGAGCTTGACCCACTACTCGACCTCCCTCAGCGCCCGATAAAAGGCATGGCCCACATCACCGGCGGCGGCCTCTTAGACAACATCCCGCGCATCCTCCCCGCCAACTCCGCCGTCCAACTCGACACACGTACCTGGGAAGTACCTCCGCTCTTCAGGCTGATACAGTCGGAAGGCAACCTCCCCGACAATGAAATGCGCCGCGTATTCAACATGGGCCTGGGCATGATCCTGATCGTATCCCACGACCAGGTCCCCTCACTAACAGCCCGCACTCCCGGTCTGATCGAAGTAGGCCAAGTAATCGAGCAGCAAACCAACGACCGGGTACTTTTCCAAGACTAAAATCGCCCCATGCTACCGTCCACCGTCCACCGTCCACTGTCCACCGTCGCAAAGCCCCTGCGCCTCGGAGTGTTAGTATCGGGCAAGGGCACGAACCTGCAAGCGATCCTGGATGCCATCGCGCAAGGTGGCCTCGATGCGACAGTAGCATACGTAGCATGCAATCACGACAGAGTACAGGCTATCGAAAGGGCCGAGCGGGCGGGGATTCCGTTCGGCGTATACTTACAAAAGGAATACGGCACAAGACAGGCCCAACAGCACGCCATCGCCGCTAAACTACTTGCGGAAGACATAGACCTTGTAGTGTGCGCGGGCTGGGATAGGATATTCATACCGGAGTTCGAAGCCACGTTCAGAGGCAAGATAATCAACATACACCCCTCCCTCCTACCGGCCTTCGGCGGCGGCCTCCACGCCATCAGGGACGCGTTGGAGTACGGGGTAAAAGTAACAGGCTGCACGGTCCACTTCGTAACGGATGAGCTGGACGCAGGCCCCATAATATCACAGGCCACCGTGCCCATCCTCCCGGACGACGACGAAGCCTCGCTGGCCGAGCGTATACATAAGGCGGAACACCGCCTCCTGGTCGAAGCCATCAAGCTCTACGCCCAGGGCAGACTAAAAATCGAGGGAAGAACCGTCAAAGTGTTAGAGGGCAACGATTAGGACAGCTTACGCATCACGCATGACACTAATGAATAGCGAGTCGACAGAAAAAGTAGAGCCGCGCCCCAACGGCAGTCTCATCGTCAGCGAGGACGATGGGCGGCGGATCAGGAAGCAGCTTGATCGCATGATCGTAGAGGCGGGCGCGAGCACAACCCTCCTGCTCGACAGGAGCGGGGAAGTGATCTCGGCGCGCGGCGAGCAACTGCCCCGCGACCTCGACGTGATGGGCGCGCTGCTGGCAGGCTCCTTCGCCACCTCCCGCGAGATCGCTCGTATGCGCGAGGACGCCAACTTCCAGACCCTCTACCAGCAAGGCTCGTCCGAAAACACCCTCACCGAGCTTATCGGCGAGGCATGGCTCATCGCCGTTATCTTCGGCAAGAGCACCCACGTCGGCCTCGTGCGCGACCTGACCCGCCAGATCACGCCCGAACTGGAAGCCGTGTTGTTGCAAGCGCAACGTCGCAGCCGCAACATAGCCGGCCTCAACCCCTCCTTCCGCACGTCGGTGGAGGATACGATAGACTTGTTGTTCAAGGATTGACGGCAGACGGTTGACGGTAGACCGCTGCCACTTATGAGAAAAGGCAGGCACGAGAAGCAGGAAATAGTAACAACCGATACGTGGCCCGCGGTCGTCCACCGTCTACCGTCCGCCGTCCATCGTCAAAGAGGGCAGTATGGCACTAATAAATGTCGCAACCAGGGAGATACATTGCAAGCTCGTCTACTACGGGCCGGGCCTCTCTGGCAAAACCACCAACCTGAAGTACATCTACTCCACCGTGCCGGGGCAGGCGCGTGGCGACCTCCTCTCCATCGACACGGAGACGGAGCGCACGCTCTTCTTCGACTTCCTGCCGCTCGACCTGGGCAAGGTGCACGGCTACCAGGTGCGCTTCCACCTCTACACCGTGCCCGGCCAGGTGCTCTACGAGCGCACCCGCGTGGCCGTCCTCAACGGGGCCGACGGCGTCGTCTTCACCGCCGACTCGCAACGCTCCAAGCTCGGCGAGAACGTGCGCTCGTTGCAGGAGCTTGCCCGCAACCTCACCCAGCAGGGCAAGAAGTTCCTGGAGTTCCCCATGGTCATCCAATACAACAAGCGCGACTCGCCCGACGCCCTCCCCCTACCCGTACTCGAAAAGTACCTCAACCCCATGCACGTCCCTGCCTACGAATCGATAGCCCCCAAAGGCGTGGGGGTATTCGATACCTTGCGGACGATCAGTAAGCTGATTGTGAGCAAGTTGTGAGGCTTTTATGTAGGAGTGTTACCTATGGAAAATGGTATATGCCCTAAATGTGCGTCCACGGAAGTACATTCGCCATACTTGAAGCGCACACCAATGCATCTCTTGGGTCAGCCTAGCAGAAATGGCCTGTATCCCTTTAAAGAATACATTTGCGTGGACTGTGGTTACACTGAACTATACGCACTTCAGAAGTTATAGATGCTGCTCGTGAGTGGCCTCAAGTAAGAACAGAAGGTTCATAGCAGTAGAGGGGGTATTTTACACCTAGCAAATGCTTCCGTGCTCCTCAAGCCTAATTACATTCCCGTCTACGCAACTATGACAACCGATGGCGAAGAGGTGTTGGACAAGCCAAGGGCTGTAGTAAGGTATTTGCGAATGAGTTGTCACTTGCCAATTGAGCCTTCAGGCAGAACTTCCAATACCATATCAACAAGCTCGGCTATACTACCTTCTTCCAAATCCCGGGTGGATTCGGCAAACCACCCCTCATCCTCGGCTTTCTTGAAATACTCTCGATCTATTTCATTGAGACTTTCAACTATTCGCTGTATTCGTCTCTCTTGCTTTGCACCCGTTTCATAAGAGCCTAATTCGCTTACAGCCTCGTCAATCTCCAAGTAGGCAGTGGATGTTATCCAATCTAAACGCGTTTCCGCATTTCCCATTATTGCGTGAAGTAAGCGGTTTTGACGCTCAATATCAGGTCTTATATCTTCAGAAGTAGCGACTCGCTTTATTCCTGCGTCATCCTGCACATGGTAGACTCCTTCTGCAGCTACTTTTACGGCGTCCGCTTCTCTGATCAAAACGTCAACCTCTACCGTGATACGGAGACGACCCTGAAAGAACTCGGTCATAAGTTTTCTCCTTAGTCAATTTCTTGCAGCCTGTAAAAGGAATTATATCTTACTACAAAATGTCGCCTCATTTTCCTATTTCCACCGCTGACTTTTCGCTTGATTTCTATTGTCCTCCTATGTTTATAGAAATTCTCTGGATATAGTGCTATACTCATGTAGACACATTGTGTCTACATCAATTGGGAGCCAGCCGATGAGCCGTGTTCAAAAATGGGGCAACAGCCTAGCGATCCGCATACCGAAAGAATATGCCGACAAACTGCATTGGGACCAAAACACCGATGTCGCGCTCTCAATAGTAGACGGCAAGCTTGTTACAGAGGCCGTCAACGAGCAGGCTTATGACCTACAGCAACTACTCGCTGAGATCAAGCCTGATAACGTGCATTCCGAAATCACCACAGGTCGTCCGGTAGGCAACGAAGCGTGGTAGGAACTTCTTATACCCCTGCACGAGGCGATATTGTCTGGCTAGATTTCGACCCCCAGGTAGGCCACGAGCAGGCTGGCCATCGTCCTGCCCTTGTCCTCTCTCCCTCCGCTTACAATGGCAAAGTTGGACTTGCCATTCTCTGCCCAATTACTAGTCAGGCCAAAGGCTACCCATTCGAAATTGGCATACCAGATGGCCTTCCAATTACAGGCGTAATACTAGCGGATCAGATAAAGAGCCTTGATTGGCGCGTACGGCGCGCTACATTTGCTTGTGCTCTCCCTCAGCCTGCACTTGATGAAGTGCTCGCCAAGCTTGCCGCCCTACTTCGCTAACGGTATTATAGAAATGAGAGAAATCAGCGAAGGGGAGCACTCAACTTGGAGTGCCCCCTTCACCATTACCTTCAGCCTTACGCTAAAGTATCTATGTCGCCGTGCTATCTCAAAGCCAGATGCACTATCTTAGCGATCTGCCCCCTGATGGCATTAGCCCCTGGCCGGAACGTGCCGTCCGAGTAGCCGTTGATGATGCCGTGCTCGTAAGCGGCCTCCACGAACGGGTGGAAGGTGCTGCCGGGCGCTACGTCCGAGAAACTCTGCCCTTCGCTTACCGGCTCCCAGCCTCGCGCCTGTACCACTATCTTGGCTATCTGCCCGCGGCTGACGTTGTTGCCAGGGCGGAAGGTGCCGTCCGCGTAGCCATTGATTACCCCCCGGTTGAACGCCGTCTCAACATAGGTATAGAAGGTCGAGCCGGGCTGCACGTCCGAGAAGTGAGGCGCGTTCGACAGGTCTATCTCCCAGCCCTCTGCGAGCGTGAGGATCTTCGTCAACTGCCCCCTCGTGGCGTTAGCATACGGGCGGAAAGTGCCGTCCGCATATCCGGTGATCGCGCCCCTGCACACCAGATCCCTAACCCCTTCGTAGAAGTAGTCCGCCGGAGTCACATCGCTGAACGTTACCTGGCAAGCCTGCGGCGTGGCTGTCGCTACTGCCGTAGCCGTGCTGCTCGCGCCACTCGTGGGGCTTGAAGTCAGCATTGATGTAGAAGTCGCTACCGGCGTGTTGCTCGCCGTCTGAGTAGCTGTAGGCGTCTGGCTAGCTACGGCGGTCGAAGTCGCCACAGGTGTCTGTGTGGCTACAACAGTGCTCGTCCTTGTTGCCGTCGGTATAGCTGTGTTTGTGGCTCCGGGTGTCGGTGGTGTTGAGCCTTGACGCTTCCACAGTCCCGCCGCGCCCGCTGCCCAGCCGTTCTCTTCGTCCAGGAAGAGCGCCGAGGCGAACCCATCGTACGGCCCAACAGAAGGCGTAAGGTTGACCCATGTAGCCCCACCGTCCGTGGTCTGCTTGACGAACGGCCTCGACTGAGCGCCACCGCCATATCCTGATATCCAGGCGACCTGCGTGCTTACCGCGGCCACGCCCAGCACGTGTGTATACTCCGGGAGCTGAGGGTTCTGCTGGATCCACGTCTGGCCGCCATTGGTGGTGTGCAAGAGCATACCGTAGTAGCCGCCTGCCCACCCATTCTGCGCATCTGAAAAGTGGACCCTTTTCAGGCCCCAGCTGGTGGGAGCAGCTTGACGCGTCCATGTAAGGCCACCATCCGTGGTCTTGGCGATGCCTCCGTTCAGCCCTACTATCCAGCCGGTGGTATTGTCCAGGAAGAAAATGTCGAGGAATATGCCGTCGTTCAAAGGCACATCCATGAACTGCCACGTTTGCCCACCGTCGGTAGAGCGACGCGCTATCGTAAAGCTCGTGCCCCCACCCACGACCATCACAACCTCCGGGCTAATGGCATCCACTCCGAAGACACGCTGGCCGCTCGGCTCGTTCTGCTGGAACCAGCTTTCGCCGCCGTTCGTCGTCTTGTATACCAGCCCCCCGCCCGACATACCTTCCCCAACCGTCCAGCCGGTCTGGTTGTCCGCGAAATCGACGCTGTGCAGCACCGCCGAAACATTGTTCACGTTATAAGGGTTCCAGTTTGCACCGCCGTCAGTCGTGCGCAATACGCGCCCGTAGGCACCTACTCCCCATATATGCTGCGGGTCGGTGATCGCGAAATCCACTATCTCCAGTGGGTGCTCCTGCGCCTGCCTGGTCCACGTACCCGCCTGGATCGCCTCCGGGCTATCAGCCAGCGCGGCCGGTGCGGAAAGCGCCAGCATTGCCGTGGCCGTAAGCACAACCGCGGCTACCCCTTTATTTATTCCTTCTCTGAATATCATGACTTTTCGATTGCTCCTCGCAAGCTCTGTATCAAGCCGCCGTTCATTTATTTATTGCATTTGAATATTTGCGCACGATATATAACCACGTGCCATCTTATAGTAGTCGGCGCACGCTTAAGAACCCCTATGGTATTGGTCTACCGTCCATAAGATCGCCTTAAGTTCTAGGGGAAAGAGATTATAAAATTGAACCTCTTCTTGCCTGCAACCGGGCCATCCATTACAATGATTCGGTATATCCCCTGCGGGACAGGCCCGCAAGGCGTCAGCATTTAGTCAGGTAGAATACCCCTGTTAGCAACAATGGATATCGGTGACAGTATGTGGCCCGCCCTGCTCAGCGCCCTCGCACAGGAGGCAGAGCAGTCAGGTGGGCTTGAACTGCCGCCGGCAATCGGCTTGTTGGTAGTCCTTTTCCTCGTACTTCTCAACGGCTTCTTCGTCGCCGCCGAGTTTGCCCTCGTGGCCGTCCGCCGTAGCCGCATCGAGCAGTTGGTGGCCGAAGGCAACCGCCCGGCCCGCGCCGTACGCAACGCGCTGGAGCACCTCGACACTTATATCGCCGCCACTCAGCTAGGGATCACTATGGCCTCCCTGGCCCTCGGCTGGATAGGCGAACCCGCGCTGGCCCAGATCATCGATCCCGTCCTCGCCGCCATCCTTCCCGCCGACTGGGTGCAGGCAGGCTCTCACGCCATCGCGTTCGCCATCTCCTTCGCCCTCATTACCACCCTGCACATCGTGCTGGGCGAGCTTGCTCCCAAGGGCATCGCCCTCCAGCGGCCCGAAGCTACCTCCCTGGTGGTCACCGTGCCGATGACCATCTTCCTCAGGGTCTTCCGGCCCTTCATTATGGCCCTCAACGGCGTGGGCAACCTCGTCCTGCGCCTGATCGGCTTCCGCCCGGCTGGCGAAGAAGCGCACGTGCATACCGTCGAAGAGTTGCGCTACCTGGTGCGCTCCTCCCGCGAAGCCGGCCTGCTGGAAAGCGCCGAGGAAGAGATAGTCGGTCGCGCGCTCAACCTGGGCAATATCACCGCCCACAGCGTGATGGTGCCCCGCAACGAGATGGCATCCGTGCCCTTAGATATTTCACGCGACGACCTGCTGGACATCGCCGGCCATGAGCGTCACGTCCGCTTCCCCGTCTACGAGGATAACCAGGACCACGTGGTGGGCATGATCTTCATCACCGACGCGCTTGCGTGGGCGCGCGCCCACCCAGGCGAGCCATTCACCGTGCGGGCAGCCATGCGCCCTCCTCTCTTCGTCCCCGAATCGATCAAAGGCGACGACCTCCTGGCCCAGATGCGCGCCGCCCGCACCCACACCGCTATAGTCATAGACGAATACGGCGGCGTGGCCGGCCTCGTTACCCTCCAGGACATCCTCGAGCGCATCGTGGGCGAAATGCCCGAGCTGGACGAAGATTCCCGCCCCGACGTCGAACTCCTGTCCGACGGTTCCGCCCGCATAGATGGTCTCGCGCCCTTGATCGATATTGTAGAGCGCTTCGACATCAAGCTGGAAGACGTGGAAGCCGACACCGTTGGCGGCTATGTCCTCGAAACGCTCGGCCATATCCCCACCACCGGCGAAGAGGTAGACATCGGCTCCTACATCCTCCGCGTAACCCGCATGGACGGCCTCCGCGTAGCCGATGTGCTCCTGGTCCCGGAAAGCAAACTCACCCGTGAAGACACGGACCCTGATGAAGAGTAGCGCATCGGCGGCCCACGTAGGACGAAGGACGAAGCCGCCCTCTTATGCTCCATATCGCACTCCCAAAAACAACATAAAACCTTGGCGAACCTTGGCGCTCTTGGCTTCTTGGCGGTTCCGTCTCGCGTTTTCCGTCTCGCGTTTCGCGCCTCCCTTCCACACATCCCCCAAATGTGGATTCTTTGGTCTCCACCCACCCCTTGTGGTAGAATGAGAATCTGCGATGTGCCCTAGCGTTCGCGAAAAATAACATTGGAGCGAGGTCAGAGTAGACCATGGTATACGCCCCCCAAAACCCCCTCATAGTGCAGAGCGACCGCTCTCTCCTCCTCGAAGTAGACAACCCACTCTACTCCTCGGCGCGCGACCAGCTTGCGCGCTTCGCCGAGCTGGAGAAAAGCCCGGAGCACATCCACACCTACCGCATCACCCCCCTCTCCCTCTGGAACGCCGCCTCGGCGGGCCTCACCCCCGAAGCCGCCGTCGAGATCCTGGCCCGCTTCTCCAAGTTCGACCTGCCCAACAACGTGCTGGTCGATATCAAGGATTACATATCCCGCTTCGGCCGGATCAAGATGATCAAGTCGGACGCGGGCGACCTCCTCCTCAAGTCCGAGGACCCCATGCTGATCGCAGAGGTGTCGCGCAACAAGCGCGTCGCGCCCCACGTCCTCGCCCAGCCCGACCGCAACACCCTCAAGATAGACCCCCGCATGCGGGGCCACATCAAACAAGCGTTAGTTATATTCGGCTACCCCGCCGAAGACCTAGCGGGCTACAACAAAGGCACTCCGCTCGCCATCGAACTCCGCACTACCGGCCTGGACGGCGACCCCTTCGGCCTCCGCGCCTACCAGGAGGATGC
>JBAURA010000091.1:0-6436 GCA_049580985.1 Chloroflexia bacterium | reverse complement strand
ACAACTGACAACTTCACTCCGCATCAATGATTGAGACGATCCTCGAACTGCTAGGCGACATCTTCGATCCCCTGTTCTTGCTTGACTGGGCTACTATGTCCGTGTCGCTTTTCAACGTGATCGTGCTGACCTGGCTCGGGCTGACTGTGCTTTTGAACAGCGAGCGGCGGCGGTGGGGGGTGTGGCTGGCGGGGAGCGGGCTGCTGCTGGGGGGGGCGTTCTTCGTAGCTCATACGGCTATGCTGGGGCATGGGTTGCGCGACGTGAGCGCGGGCATGGACTTCTGGTGGCAGGTGGGGTGGGTGCCGGTGGTGGCCTTGCCTTACGCCTGGTACGTGGTCATGCTGTGGTACTCGGGATTCTGGGACGATGTGACTGGCGTGATGCGGCGGCGGCATCGCCTGTTGTTCGGGGTGGCTACGCTCATGTTCGTGGGCCTGGTCTTGCTGTTCGTCTTCTTCAACCCGCTGCCCAGCTATACGGAGCTTGTGCAACTCTCCTTCGAGCCGCTCAGGGTGGGCCTCACACGCCTGCAACTGCTGGCCGTCTTCTACCCGATCTATGCGCTGCTGTGCATCGGGCTGTCGCTCGACGTGGTGGTGAGGCCGGGGCCGACGGGGAGGGTGATGGGGGACCTGGCCCGCAGGCGTGCCCGCCCGTGGCTGGCGGCGACCTCCTTCGTGTTGGTGGCGGTGGGGGTGATTGTGGCCTGGGCGATCATCTGGCTGGTGCTGGGGGCGCTCGATAAGACGGTGGCGAGTTTCTACAATGAGATGGAGCCGCTGATCTACTGGTTTGACCTGCTGACCGCCTCGCTGGTGGCTGTAGCTATCACCTTGCTGGGGCAGGCTATAGTGGCTTACGAAATATTCACGGGGAAGACTCTGCCTCGGCGGGGGTTCGTGCGGCAGTGGCGGGGGGCGCTGCTGCTGGCGGTAATATACAGCGCCGTCGTGGGGGCGAGCGAGGCACGCCAGGAGCAGCCTATCGTGGGGTCGGCTGGCCTGCTGCTCACTACGGTGTTGATGTCGGTCTTCTTCGCCCTCTTCTCGTGGCGCTCTTACGCCGAGCGGGAGCGGTATATAGATAGCTTGCGGCCCTTTGTGACCAGCCAGGGGCTGTTCGATGAGTTGCTGGCAACTGATGCCAGGGATCAGGGCGGGAACAATCTGGAATCCGAGATTCGCGATCCGCAATCAGATCACTCGGCGGTGCGTATTCTGCATTCTGCATTCCAGGCGTTGTGCCATGAGGTGCTTGGGGTGCGGTCGGCCTACCTGGTGGCGGTGGGGCCGCTGTCGCCTCTCGTCGGGCCTCCGTTGACATATCCCGCGAGTGTGAGCGCCAAGCTGCCCCCTATCACCGAGATCACGAGCAGGCTCGACTCGCCGCAGGTGATGTACCTGCCTGTAGACCCGCTTAGATGGGGTGGGGCGGCCTGGGCGGTGCCGCTATGGAGCGAGCGCGGGCTGATCGGGGTGCTGTTGCTGGGGGATAAATGGGACGGGGGGCTGTTCGCGCAGGAGGAGATCGAGATCGCCCGCGCCACCGGCGAGCGCCTGATAGATACCCAGGCGAGCGCGCAGCTTGCGGGGAGGCTGATGCACCTGCAACGCCAGCGCCTTGTCGAAAGCCAGGTGCTGGACCGACGCGCCCGCCGCGTGCTGCACGACGACGTGCTTCCTCTGCTACACACGGCGCTGCTGGATCTGATGTCGGAGGAGGGACGAAGGACGGAGGAGGGACGAAGGACGAGGGACGAAGGACGAAGGACAGATACGGATGGGGCCACGAACGGGTATGGGAGCCGCAATCCACAATCCGCGATCCACAATTTGACCGAGGCGCACCATCTTATTTCCGACTTGTTGCGCGATATGCCGTCCACCGCCGCGCCTGAGATCGGCAGGCTGGGGTTGGTGGGGGCGCTTCGCAAGGCGGTAGAGGAGGAGCTGGCCGAGGCATTTGATAGCGTGGATTGGCAGGTAGACTCAGAGGCGAGCAAGCGGTTAAGCGACATATCGTCTTTAGCAATGGAGGTGATGTATTATGCCGCCAGGGAAGCGATCCGGAACTCGGCACGCTACGCCCGCCCCACGGACTCCAGGCAGGCCCTCCACCTCAAGATAGCGCTTATGTGGCACGATGGCCTGGAGATACTAGTGGAGGACGATGGGATAGGGATAGCCTCTGCTACGGACGAAGGACGAAGGGCGAAGGACGAAGGACGAAGGACGAAGGACGGAGGGGGAGCGAAGACCGACGATGGACGATGGGCGATGGACGATGGGCGACAGGCACAGGAGAATGGCGCGAATGGGCCCAATCCGAAATCGGGCAGCGGCCACGGATTGGCGCTGCATAGCACGATGATGGCGGTCGTGGGTGGCTCGCTGGCGGTGGAGAGCGCGCCGGGGGAGTATACGCGGGTGGTGTTGTCTTTGCCTGCCAGCAGCTAGGGGCACATGTGTGGGTGCCCTATTGGGGAAAGCACCTGGTTCCGAGGTGGTATTGGCGTGGATGCCCAGGAAGACTTCCGCGTTATGATTATTGAGGATACCTATCCGCTATTGTAGATTATCGCCTGAGACGCCCCTGGCATAGATGGGCCGGTGTGCCGGGAAGATGTCAGGGTTAGCGCGCCGCGCACCGATAATTTTCTTTATGACGAGGCCGTTTCGTGGAGGCAGATCGTTGGCGGGGTCGCTCGTCAATGTGTCGTCCGGCCGGCGTAGCGATAATAGGGCACGGCAGATATTCGCATGACCATGAATACTCGGTCATATAACTTGCTTTAGTGGAACGTAGGCGCAATGTATACTTGCGTCGACGGGGCTTGTGGAAACGTGGAGGTGTCAGGACCTCGTGGCTGTAGTAGACGCGCCTGTGCAGGAAGCCCACACTATCTATCCAGTCTACCAGCACATTGGCCCCACCGGGGGTTATGAAGACCGTGGCCTGTTCCGGTACATCCGATAGGACGCCGTTGACCAATAGCTTCAGCTTCCGGTGAGACGTGGGTGCCATCATCTCGGTTGCCTCAAGGTAGTATTAGAGCAGTAAGACGGTCTATGTTACAGGCAAGATAAAAACCCCTCTATCTATCTCACAAATGTCGTCCCTAAGTGGTTTAAAAGAAGCCCGGGATGGTTGGTCGTGTAGAAAGGTTGACCGGTTAGCCAGCTACCTGGAATCTGTTACCAGATAGCGTATACTGGACCCGATTGTGATGCTATGCTTGAGACCAAGACGGCCACCCACCATTACCTGGCAGCTTGCTCCATTGGCAGATTACATATGTCTGAGTGGAAGAAAGCAGCAATATAAAGGGTAGACGATGACGAGCTTTCTGGAACGATACATAGAAGGGGAGCACCGGGCAGTGTGGGCCGAGTTGCTGGCCTACGGGGGTAAGGTGCGCCAGGAACCGCTAATGTCAGACGCGCTGCTGGTGGCGCGGGAGACGATGCGGCGGGCGCGCGAGAATGTTGAGCTGCTGGTGCCGCGCCTGGAAGTGCTGGGGTACAGGTTCTCGCACCCCAAGTACACGTTCGTATCGCCGGAGCCGGACACGCCATACCGGCTGGCTGCGCTCGAGAAGCTGGCGGGGGCGATCCCGCTCTCTATTCGCGCGTGGTGTGAGATCGTGGGGTCGGTGAATTTCATAGGCTCGCACCCCGATTGGCCGGAGGAGGACGACCTCGATACTTTCCGCGATCCGCTGGTGGCCGAACCACTGCTGGATGTGTTTGACGAGTATGTGTACTGGCAGTATGGTCTCTCAGAGGGGATGTTCGAGGGGGAGGAGGCACAGCGTTTCCCGTTGTCTATATCGCCCGACGAGTTCCGTAAGGCGCAGGTGAGCAGTGGATCTACGTATAAGATACTGATCCCCAACCAGGGTATGGACGCGACATTGGAAGGGGAGTGGCATGAGACGACGTTTGTCAACTATCTGCGCGCTTGCTTCAAGTGGGGGGGGTTCCCTGGTTTCGCCCGGTATCCTTCTCAGCTTTTGCCGCATGAGGCGCTTGCTTATTTGACGGAGGGGTTGCTGTCGTTGTAGCGCTTCGGGGGTTAGGTGGAACGCGAACAACGGATTCACCGCAGAGAACGCAGAGGTCGCAGAGGTTTTATTGGATTTTGGATTTCGGGTTTCGGGTATGGGAAGGGAGGGTGCATGGGGCTGGTGTGGTCCTATGCACCCTTGTTTCCTTCTTTTCTTTTATTCAGTTGTTGCCGGGCAGAGGGCGGACACGTGGGTCCGCCCCTACACGGGCATGGGTGGCTGATAGGGAGGGTGTCCCTATGGCGCAACTGGAGCGTGTTCCGCGTGGGCAACAGGAGCCTAGCCCCTACCCCATCGGGTAGGTGGTTCGGGCGTGACACGTGGCACGTAGGTATTCCTGTGCTTGACACGCAACGTGTCGTCTAGCCTCTATGGTAAGGTGCTTGTGCTTACTGCTTACTGCGTATTGCGTATTGCGTATTGCTTACTGCTTACTGCTTAGGCGTTGGGCACGGTATTAGGATTGTGAGGCTAGTCGCATAGTGGCAGGTGTTACTGCCGGTACATAGGGACACCAGGGTCCTTACGTCCCTCCTTGTGCGTTCAGGGAGGGTGAGAGTACTTTCATCCTGATCATAGCACATGTGTTCTACAAATACAAGTAGCCAAATGGGTTAATTTTATGCGAATTTTGGAGATGATTTGCTATTGACATTATTACGTGTTACTGATATGATAACAGTGTGACGTAATAGTGGAGGTTGGCATGACTATTCAAGAGTTGGCGGACAGGGCGGAGGTTACTACCCGCACGATACGTTACTACGTGGAGCAGGGGGTGCTGCCTCCGCCGGGGTATGGGCGGCCCGCTGAGTATACGGAGGAGCACGTCGAGCGGCTGGCGCTCATCAAGCGGCTGAAAGAGCAATATTTGCCGCTGGAGGAGATACGCGATACCTTGCAGCGCCTCAGCCTCGCCGAGGTGGAGCAGTTGGTGGCGCAGCATTCGCCCCCGGCGCAGGAGATCGCCCAGCAGAAGCTCGATTCGGCGGCGGATTACATCGCCGGTGTTTTCGGCAGGGGAATGGCGCGTGAGCAGATGAAGCGGGGGAGGACGACGGAGGATGAAGGACGAAGGGCGAAGGACGAACGGGGCCGGACGGTGGACGGTGGACGATGGACGGTGGAGGAACGGCAGGAGACGGTAGACGGTGGGCGGTGGACGGTGGATTCTTTGGGAGAAACGGCAACCGCCGCGCCTGCTGCCGCGTATATACCTGCGCCCGCGACGAAGTTGGAAAGTGAGCCACCGTCCACCGTCCATCCTTCGCAGGCTCAGGACCCACCGTCATCATCGTGGGAGCGCGTGGATCTAGGGGAGGGCGTCGAGCTGCACTATCCAACGCGGGTCGATGCTCGTACAAGAGGCAAGGTCGCCCGGCTTATAGAGGCCGCGCGACAGATGCTGGGCAAGGACCCAGGAAATGGAGAATAGGTCAAACATGAAGATAATCGCTAATCTTGATCGCAGGCTGGTGCCATCCACCGATACAGGTGAGCGCTACCTGCGGATACAAATCACGGCTCCCGAAGCGGCCAACACTCGCTCGCGCATGCCGCTCAACCTGGCGTTGGTGATCGACCGGAGCGGTTCTATGGAGGGGAGCAAGCTGGAGAAGGCTAAGGAGGCCGCCATCTTCTGCCTGCGGAACTTGACGGCAGCCGACCGCGCGGCGGTAGTGGCCTACGACGACGAGGTGCGGGTGGTATCGCCGAGCAGGGTATTGACGCCCGAAACGAAGAACAGCATGATCGGCGCGGTGCGCGAGATCAGGAGCGGGGGGAGCACCAACCTGGGGGGAGGGTGGCTGGCGGGCGCGCAAGAGGTCGCCAACCACCAGCATGAAGCGAGTTATCTGAACCGGGCGATATTATTGAGCGACGGCCTGGCGAACGTCGGGATGGTCGAACCCTCGGAGCTTGAGCACCACGCCTCCGAATTGAGGTCGCGGGGGGTGAGCACAACCACCATGGGTATCGGGGCCGATTTCAACGAGGACCTGATGGAGCGGATGGCGATCAAGGGTGGGGGGCACTTTTACTTCATCGAGCACGCCAAGCAGATCCCCGACTTCTTGCACCGGGAGCTGGGCGAGGTGCTTTCTACGTCGGCGCGCAAGGTGGTGATCTCGCTTTACCTGCCGGCGGGAGTGGACGGCAAGCTGCTGAACACGTTCGAGACCGACCGGGTGGGGGCCGAGATGAAGGCGCACCTGGACGATATGATCGCGGGGGAGACGCGGTCGGCGCTGTTGAAGCTGACGGTGCGGCCCGGCTACGTGGGCACGACCCTGCCCCTGCGCGTGACGGTGAGCTACACCGACGTGGAGAGCGGCACGACCCGCACGGTGAGCACGAGCGAGGCGG
>JBAURA010000090.1:0-3890 GCA_049580985.1 Chloroflexia bacterium | reverse complement strand
AGGCATGCCTCACCGCTACATGCACACATTACCTGATTACCTTGCTGATGTTCATATACGTGGGGCCGCGCCTACACCTCTATCCCTTCGTCCTGGGCGGTCAATTGGCGCACTACCTCTGAGGGATCGGTGGTGGGGGCCTGGCAGATGTAGTTTCTGCAGACGTAGGCGGTGGCTTTGTCGCGAACGCTGGTGCGGCCTTCCAGTAGGGGGATGTCGCTCGCTATGTCTTCGTGGCCTGGCTCGTAGGCGGCGACTACTTTGTTGGGGGCGTAGGGCGCGCGGACGGCTCTCAGCATGGCACGCATGTCGTCGCGGTCGAAGGGGCCGACCAGGGCTACTTCGGCGGGGCCGCCCAGGTAGAAATCTAGCACGGAGAGCATACGTCCGAAAGCGGCGGGCGCGCGGCCCAGGGCGGGCAGCAGGGGCTGGATTATACCGACGGCGTACTGCTCATAGTCGGGGTTGGCGGTGAGGAGGTAGAGGCGTAGGAGGGCTTCCGCCGCCTCGGAATTGGCCGAGGGGACGGCGTTGTCGTAGAGGTCTTTCGGGCGGGCCACCAGCGTCTCGTGGTAGTCGGAGGTGGAGAAGAAGCCGCCGTGCTGCCCGTCCCAAAAGTGCTTCGTTAGCAGGTCGATCATAGCGCGGGCAGAGCGCAGCCACCTAGGGTCGAAATCGGCCTCGTAGAGCGAGATCAGGCCGTTGGCATAGGCGGCGTAGTCCTCGGCGAAAGCGTCGATGTGCGCCCTACCGTCCTTGTAGGTGCGGTACCACCGGCGCTCCCCTTCGGCTTCGTAGCTCATCTTCTCCAAGACTAGCCCGGCGTTGGTGCTGGCAACCTGCAGGTATTGGGCGTTGTCGAGAATAGCGGCAGCCTCGGCGAAGGCGCGGAGCATCAGCCCATTCCAACCCATGAGCACTTTGTCGTCGGTGCCTGGGTGGACGCGGTTTGCGCGGGCGGCGTAGAGCTTGGCACGCCAGCCGGTAACACGCGCTTCCAGGGATTCGGGTGCGAGATCGTGCTGTTCGGCGAATGCTTCGAGGGGGAGGTCGAGGTGGAGGATGTTGTGCTCCTCGAAGTTGCCTCCCTCAGTTACGTCGAACAGTTGGTTGAAGAGCGTGGCGTCCTCTTCGCCGAGTAGACGGATGATTTCGCCGGGGGCCCAGACGTAGAATTTGCCTTCGACGCCTTCGCTGTCGGCGTCCTGCGCCGAGTAGAAGCCAGCATCGGGTGAAGTCATCTCGCGGATAACGTAGTCGAGGGTCTCCTGGGCGATGCGGCTGTAGAAGGGGTTGCCGGTGGCCTGATAGGCGGCGAGGTATATGCGGGCCAGCAGGGCGTTATCGTAGAGCATCTTCTCGAAGTGGGGCACGAGCCACACGTCGTCAACGGAATAGCGGTGGAAGCCGCCGCCCACCTGGTCGTAGATGCCACCGCGCGCCATCTTCTGCAGGGTAAGCTCGGCCAGCTCAAGGAGGGCGGGGTCGCCGGTGCGCTTCCATTGCTTGAGGAGGAACTCGATGTTCATGGGCTGCGGGAACTTGGGCGCGCCCAGGGTGCCGCCATTGACGCGGTCGAAGTCGCGGAGCAGGTTGCGGGAGGCTTCGTCCAGGACGGCTATGTTAGGCTCGTTGGGCGAGGGAGGGAGGGCCTGGCCGGCGGATAGGAAGTCGCTCAATTCGCGGGCGCTCCTGGCGATGTCGTCGCGGCGCTCGCGGTAGGCGCGGGCGACGGAGGTGAGGACGCGCGGAAAGGAGGTCATGCCGCGCCCCTCCTGCGCGGGGAAGTAGGTGCCGCCGAAGAAGGGCGCGCCGTCGGGGGTGAGGAATACGGTCATGGGCCAGCCGCCGTGGCCGGTCATGGCCTGCACTGCGTCCATGTAGATGGCGTCGAGATCGGGGCGCTCTTCGCGGTCCACTTTGATGTTGACGAAAAGCTCGTTCATCAGCCGGGCGATGTCGGGGTTCTCGAAGGATTCGTGGGCCATGACGTGGCACCAGTGGCAGGCGGAATAGCCGATGCTGAGGAGGATCGGTTTGTCCTCGGACGTGGCTCTGCCGAGGGCTTCCGGCCCCCAGGGGTACCAGTCTACAGGGTTGTCTTTGTGTTGGAGGAGGTAGGGGCTTGTTTCCCCGGCGAGGTTGTTGGGCATGGGGTCTCCAGGGGGCGAAGGACGAAGGACGAAGGACGGTTGTCAGTTGTCAGTTGTCAGTTGTCGGTAGTCGGTAGTCGGTAGTCGGTGGATGAAAGGTGGGTTGCGGCGGTCGTAGCTTTATGTGAGGAGGGTTAGGAGGGCTATGATACCGAAGGCTGTGATGAGTATACCGGAGCTGCGATTGACCCAGGATAGGGCGCGCAGGGTGAAGCGGTCGCGGACCAGGCTGATGCCGCCGCTTAGGAGGAGCCACCAGAGGGCGGAGCCTATGAACACGCCTATCACCAGCAAGATCGCGGCCAGATAGTCGCCGCTGCCGCTCGCCAGGCCCAGGCCCGCGAAGACGACGGCAAAGGAGAGGATGGTGGCGGGGTTGGTGAGAGTGAGGGCCAGGGTGGAGAGGTATGCGCTTGCCAGCCCCAGGCGACCTTTGTCGTTGGCGGTGGGGGTGGTGGGAGGCATGCTGATGAAGGTGCGCACGCCGAGATAGAGGAGGAAGAGGCCGCCGATCAGCCGGAGCCATAGGCCCTGGCTTACCAGGAAGGACGAGATGAAGGTGAGGCCGAAGCCGGCGACGAAGCCATAGAAGGCGTCAGCCGTGGCCGCGCCCAAGCCGGAGATGAAGCCATAGGCCCGGCCGTCGGCTAACGTGCGCCGGATGCACAGGACGCCTATAGGGCCGACCGGGGCCGCAATCGAGAAGCCTATCAGGAGGCCGCGTAAGAAGAAGCTTATGTCCATTGTTCTTTCTCCAAGAGTCGTTTTTATTCACCGCAGAGAGCGCGGAGGACGCTGAGAATACGCTGAGGGTATTGTTTGGTAATCGCGGAGAAGGTATGGGTTGTTTCTCTGTGCAAGATACTCGGTGGAGGCGGGCAGGTTGTAGATTGCGAAGGCTATAGGTAAGGTGGGTCGGCTTTGGCTTGATTCGCATGTTTTGCCTGGTCGATAGAGAACGAGATATGCGCTTCGCTCAGGATGACAATGGGGACTTGGGATGACAACCGCTTAGGGGGTGGCTAGTGGATATACAACTTGCGGGTTGGTTCACTTCGCATTGTGCGTTATCCGAATAATCTCCGGAGGAGCCAGACGGTGGCTACGCCTGCTAGCATGGCGAGAAGGAGGTTCTTGAAGCGGGCGGCGATGGCGGCTGTGACTAGGGCGGCAATGGCTTCGGCGGGGCCGGCGGTGAGGGCGCCTGACTCGCCGCCTTGCAGACCGAACAGGCGGGCGGGGAGGACGGAGGGGGCGACTATGGCGATGAGGACGGCGCCGGGTACGTAGTGGAGCCAGGCGCCTAGCTTCCCTTGGAGGGAGGCTCTGCTCAGGAGGAGGAACCCGCCGACGCGCGTGGCGTAGGTTATGGCGGCCATGCCGAGGATCGTGAGCAGTACTACCGGATCAACTGTCATTTCGCAGACCTCCTACCAGGCTGCCCGCCAGCCCGCCGAGCAGGATGTACCATTTGCCTGGGAGATAGAGGGCGGCCAGCACGGCTACCGCCGCTGCCACTGCCCAGGGGGCGAGGTCGCGTTTGCCCTGCCAGAAGCCGACCAGGAGGCCCAGGAAGACGGCGGTGAAGGCGAAGTCGAGGCCCCAGTCGGCGGGGTTGGCAAGGACGCTGCCGAGGAGGTGGCCGACGAGGGTGGAGCCGGGCCACGCTGGAATTGAGGCCAGCCCCGCGCCCAGCAGGAACGCGCCGTTGTGGCCGCCGCGAGAGTAATGCCCCAT
>JBAURA010000089.1:0-4507 GCA_049580985.1 Chloroflexia bacterium | reverse complement strand
CCATAAACCCCCGATCCCCGATGTTCACACTACAAGACATACTGCACGGCACCCGCGGCGAGTTGGACGCACGGAGCGGGGCGCTGGCTATGACGGGGCTGGGCTTCACGCATGTGGCAATCGACTCGCGGGCGGACCTGCATGGGGCGCTGTTCGTGGCGCTGGCCGGGGAGAGGGTGGACGGCCACGAGTTTGTGCTTGATGCCGTGGGGCATGGGGCACGGGGGGCGGTAGTGCGGCGCGAGTGGGTAGCGCCTGCCTCTGTGCCCGCCGGTGTGGCGCTGATCCGTGTGGAAGATCCCCTGGCCGCTTTGCAGAGCATGGCCCGCTGGTGGAGGGCTAGGAACGATGCGCAGGTGGTAGCGATCACCGGCAGCATTGGCAAGACCTCTACGAAAGAGGTGGTAGCCTCGGTGCTGTCGCGGCGCTACAACACTCTCAAGTCGGAGGGCAACCTCAACAACGAGATCGGCTTGCCGCTCACCCTGCTGCGCCTCCAGCCCGGACATGAGCAAGCCGTACTGGAGATGGGCGCGGGGTACGAGCTGGGCGAGCTTACCCTCCTGTGCGAGATCGCCCGGCCAAAGGTGGCGGTGGTGACTATCGTCGCGCCGGTGCATCTGGAACGGATGGGCACTATAGAGAACATTGCCCTCAACAAGAGCGAGCTTGTGCGCGCCCTGCCCCCGGATGGCACGGCAGTGCTTAACGGCGACGACGAGCGAGTGCGCGCCATGCGCGAGGTTACGGACGCGAAAGTGATCCTGTACGGCCTGGATGAGGGGAACGACCTGCGCGCCACCGATATCGTGAGCCACGGCTTGCATGGGGTCCACTTTACGCTCATAGTGGTGGCAACCGGCAACTCGTGGCGGGTGCGGCTCCCTCTGCTGGGCCGCCACAGCGTACATACAGCGCTGGCCGCAGCGGGCGCTGCCCATGCATGCGGCATGTCATGGGAAGAGATCGTGCCGGCGTTGCAGCGTCTCGATGCGCAGGTGCGGCTGCTGGTGGTGGGCGGGTACAACGGCTCGACCCTCATAGACGACACCTATAACGCGGCCCCTGAAAGCACGGTGGCCGCGCTCAACCTGCTGGATGAGATGAAGGGGAACAAGATCGCCGTGCTGGGCGACATGCTCGAGCTTGGGCCTTACACCCAGGAGGGGCATTTGAAGGTCGCCAGGCGCGCCAGCGTAGTGGCGGGTAGGCTGGTGGTAGTCGGGAGCCTGGGAAGGCTGATCGGGGAGGAGGCTTTGCGGGCGGGGATGCCTCCGCACAGGGTCTTCTTCGCCGCGGACAACGCCCAGGTAGTCGAGTACCTGAAGCGGGTGCTCAAGCCCGGCGACTACGTGCTCGTCAAAGGCTCGCGCGGGTTGCACATGGAAGAGATCATTTATGGCCTGAAGGCTGAGTGACCGCATTGAACCATTATTCTTTGCTACTGACAATCGCAAGCGATCTCCTTTCGTTGGCCCACTCGTTAGGCCCCGCTGCCTTGCTGGAGCCTGCCAGCGCCGGACATGTGGCCGACCTGTTCTCTACGATCAGCGCGCAACCCGTGCCTACTCCCACCGTAGGCATCGACGTTACGGGTAGTGTGACTGCTACCACCCACCTCAGCGCCACGGCCTCGATCACAGGCGCGCGGCTGGAAGCGCCGCCTCTGGAACCGATCAAGATGGTGCGCGGCCTGACGCTGGGGGCGGTGTCTTTTGTGCTGGGGATGCTGGTGGGGAAGCCGGTTATCAACTGGCTGCGCGACAGAGGGATTGGCAAGCAGATAAGGATCGAGGGGCCGGTCAGCCACCAGGTGAAGACTGGCACACCTACTATGGGCGGGATGATATTCCTGATCCCGCTGGTGATAGTGATCGCCATCTTCATGGATATCTTCACGTTCAGCTCGCTGCTGCTGCCGTTGGGGATCGTGGTGTCGTGCGGGGTGCTTGGGGGCGTGGACGACCTGATGAGCACGGTGGGGCGCAACCAGGGCGGTATGAGGGCCCGGTTCAAGATGGCGTGGCTGCTGGTGATAGGTTTGATCGCGGCGGGCATCCTTTACTTCCTGTTGAAATTCGACACGATTTATGTGCCGTTCGTTAGAGAGCCGATACCTATCGGCGTGTTCTACGTGCCGATAGCGATGTTCTTGATCGTGGGGTTCGCCAACGCGGTAAATTTCACGGATGGGTTGGACTCGCTGGGGGGGGGCACGACGGCTATCGCGTTCGTATCGTATGGGGTCATCGCGTACTTGCAGGAGCAGGAGCATATAGTCTACCTGTGCTTCGCGGCGGTGGGCGCGCTGCTGGCGTTCCTGTGGTTCAATGCGCACCCGGCTATGGTGATAATGGGGGATGCCGGGGCGCTCACATTGGGGGCATTGCTGGCCGTGTGCGCCATGATGACGGGCCAGTGGCTGCTCTTGCCCCTGATCGGGATCGTGTTCGTGGCGGAGACGCTGGCGGTGATACTGCAAGTGCTCTACTTCAAGCTGACGGGCGGCAAGCGTCTGTTCAGGATGGCCCCCCTTCATCACCACTTCGAGATGCTAGGCTGGTCCGAAACGCAAGTTACGATGCGCTTCTGGATGGTCAGCATGGTCGCCGGGATGCTTGGGATCGCGCTCGCGCTCGTGTGATTTTGGATCCTTGTGTTGACTCCGATAAGCGACCTCCTTGTATTGGCTCAGTCCTTGAGTCTCACAAGCGCATGGCATTGGTTTGATCTAGTCGCAAACGTGAGCCTTCAGACCTTGCAACCAACTGTTGAGTCTCTAACGCCTATCAAGATGGTGCGTGGGTTGACGCTGGGGGCGGTGGCCTTTTTGCTCGGCATGCTGGTAGGCAGGCCCGTGATCAACTGGCTCCGTGACAGAGGCATCGGCAAGCACATCAGGATCGAGGGGCCGGCCAGCCACCAGGTGAAGACTGGCACACCCACCATAGGCGGGATGATATTCCTCATCCCGCTGGTGATCGTGATCGCCATCTTCATGGACATTCTCACCTTCAGCTCGCTCCTACTGCCGTTGGGCATCGTGGTATCGTGCGGTGTGCTAGGAGGCATAGACGACCTGATGAGCACGGTGGGCAAGAACCGGGGAGGCATGAAAGCGCGATTCAAGATGGCCTGGCTGCTTGTGATCAGCACCATAGCGGCCTGCATCCTTTACTTCTTTCTCAGGCACGACGTTATCAACTTGCCGTTCCTGACTCCCCCGCCCATATCCATCGGCCTGTTGTATATACCGATCGCGATCTTCTTGATAGCGGGCACGGCAAACGCGGTGAACTTCACCGACGGGTTGGACTCGCTGGCTGGAGGCACGACCGCCATCGCCTTTGTATCTTATGGAATAATTGCTTACTTGCAAAAGCAGGAGCCGATTGTCTACCTCTGTTTCGCCACCGTAGGCGCGCTGCTCGCCTTCTTGTGGTTCAACGCTCACCCCGCGATGGTGTTCATGGGCGACGCCGGTTCGCTGACGCTGGGTGCGCTGCTGGCGGTGTGCGCGCTGATGACCGACCAATGGTTGCTCCTACCCCTCATCGGTATAGTGTTCGTAGCCGAGACGCTGGTAGTAATTCTCCAGGTGCTATATTTCAAGTTGACTGGCGGCAAGCGTCTGTTCAGGATGTCCCCTCTGCATAATCACTTCGAGCTGTTAGGCTGGTCCGAGACACAGATCACTATGCGCTTCTGGTTGGTGAGCATGATAGCCGGAATGCTTGGGGTGGCGCTCGCGCTCATTTAATTTCGGATTTTAGATTGCGGATTTCGGATTATTCCTGTATATGAGGTACCATGACGAATGTTTTGAAAGACAACACGAAATCAATCCACAATCTAAAATCCGAATTCCGAAATAAGAATGTGCTTGTGATGGGCCTCGGCGTGCATGGCGGCGGCCTCGGCGTCGTGCGCTGGATGGCGCAACAGGGAGCGCAAATCCGCATCACTGATCTGCGGACCGCCGACATACTGCAAAGCTCCATCGCGGCCATAGAGGCCGAGGGACTGCCTGTTGCGTATACGCTGGGGGAGCATCGGCAGGAGGATTTCAGGTGGGCGGACGTGGTGGTGCGCAACCAGGCTGTTCCGCCTACCTCGCCCTGGCTGGCGTTGGCTCGGAGCCTGGGCAAGCCCATCGAGATGGAGATGACTATCTTCTTGAGGCTGTGTCCGGGGCCTGTGGCGGCGGTGACGGGGACGAAGGGTAAGTCGACCACGGCCACCTGGACGTGGGAGATGTTGCGACATTGGAGGCCCGATGCTCTGCTCGCGGGGAATTTGCGGGTGTCGGCGCTGGATGCGCTGTCGCGGATTACGCCTAAGACGCCGGTGGTGCTTGAGTTGTCGAGCTTCCAGCTTGAAGCGTTCGAGCGGCCCGACGTATCGGTGCACGTGGCGGGGGTCACTAATCTTTCGCCGGACCACCTGGACAGGTATAAGAGCATGGAGGAGTACGGCGAGGCGAAGAAGATGATCTACAGGAACCAGC
>JBAURA010000088.1:0-6868 GCA_049580985.1 Chloroflexia bacterium | reverse complement strand
AGATGGAGCCTACCAGCGACCCGCGAGCGCGCTGAATCCCGAAGCCATAGCAGAGGCAGCGCCCCAGGAAACAGTCGAAGAAGGCATCTTGAAGATAATGGACGGCAAAGCCATCCTCCCCTTCGAGGAATGGGTGCAGATCAGCGGGCACGTGGTAGCCAAAGACTCCTACATCAATGAATTGGAGGCGGCGGTGGCCGAGAAGAACCGGCATATCGCGGCCCTCGAAGCGCGGACGCGCAAACAGGAAGCTAGAATGCGCCCCCTGCTCGTGCGTGTGGCCCTGCGCATAAGCAAACTACGTAGGTAAAACTACCTAGTCCCACCAACACCCCCCAACAGAATAGGCAAAAGTACGCTTACAGCGCCAGGCCTCCGGCTGCACAATATAGTCAGGAGCGGACTCCCACGCTCCTGGTATGCAGAAGGAGGTCTATCTATGAACGAGCAACAGCATAAGACGGGCGGCGCAAGGGAACTAGCAGCCCAGGATGGCTCTACGGGATATGTCGCACATGGGACGACGCCCCGAATTCTCACCTCGGGCACGCCCACCGTGGGTCTAGGGGCACTGCAGGCGCAAGCCCAACCAACCGGTCCCAAAACGGTGGCCGATCTGATCCGGCGGGTCGAGTTCTGGCTGAACAAAGTCGGGATCGTGCTCTTCCTATTCGGGGTCATATTCCTTTTCCAACAGGCCATCGAGCGCAATTGGCTAGATGAAGCTCAACGGCTGATCGCCGGTGGGTTGATGGGCGCGCTCCTGCTTGGGTGGGGCTTCGCCATCCACCGCAAGCTGCGCCATCTCAGCCAGGTGCTCATGGGAGGCGGCATCGCCACCCTCTACATCACGGCGTTCTGTTCCTATGTGCTCTTCACATCGCTCAAAGTGCCCTATGAATTGGCCTTTGGAGCCATGGCTACGGTCACTGCGCTGGCGTTCGTGCTTGCGTTGTGGGGTGATGACGTGGCCCTGGCCTTGATCGCCGTCCTCGGCGGGCTGTTCACACCCTTCGCCCTCGGCTTCGCCAATATAGACATTTCGCCACTCATGATCTACACACGCCTGTTGCTGGTGGTAGCGGGGGCGATCTTCCTATTCAGGGGCTGGCGGTCGCTACTCTGGGCGTCGGCGTTGGGCTCCACGGCGATCTTCCTCTGGGGCCTCAGGGAACTCTGGTACGCCGGGGGAGGGGATATAAGCACTGTTATAGATGTCCAGATCACCCTGGTGATAGCCCTCATAACTTTCTGGGCGGTACCTGTCGCGCACGAGCTACTTTCGTGGCAGCGGCCCACCCTCTTCCGAAAGCCCCCCGTGAGCCGCCTCACCGACGCGGCGTTGCGCCACATGCTCGACTGGCACCTCTATATCATGCCGGTGCTCGCGCCCCTTATGTGGCTGGCCTTTTCGGCTGATTTGTGGAACGGCCACGTCCCGCAGGTCGCCTGGGGCCTGATCACCCTCACGCTGGCGGGCGTTTGCGGCGCGGCGGCCTGGTACATCCGCGAGCAACATGGACCCCTCGCCTTGCTGCACAAATGGCTGGGGATCGCGCTTGCCACGTTCGGGTTGGTGGTCCTTTCGGGCGCGTACTGGCTGTGGGACGGCCACGGTAGCCTGGTGCTGCTCACGCTCGCATTGCAGGCCGTCGTCTTGCACGTTATCGCGCATCGCTTCCAGGACCGGATGATAGGCCTGTTCGCGCACGGCATATTCGCGGTATCGGGGTTGTGGCTCCTGGGCAGGCTCCTTACCCCTGGCTGGGAGGTCAACCCGGCGTTCCTCAACCCGCAGGCGCTGGTCGATCTGGCGGTGATCGGGCTGGTCTTCGGCGCGTCGCTCCTCATGCGCAAGGTAGAAGTGCGCTTCCTCTACCAGGTAAGCGCCCATCTGGCGACCCTCCTCTGGCTGTGGCGCGAGACCGTCGGCCTCGGCCTCGATCTGCGCATCAACTACATAGCGCTGGCCGTCGCAATCTACGCTACAGCGCTGCATTTCATGACCCGGCGTAGCGGGCGCACCGAGGATACCCAGCTAAGCCGGTGGGGGCAGGCGTTTGCCCACATGCTCTTTGCCGTCGCCGGCAGTTGGGTCATGGGCCGCATCCTGTGGGGCCTGCTCACCGTCAACCCCGACGGCGCGGCGATCTTCAATCCACGGGGGCTGACCGACCTCGGCGTGCTCCTGCTGGCGGCGCTCTCCGCCTATCTCCTGCGCCACGAGCCTGACAGAAAGCCTCTCCTCCTCTACGGGCTGGGGCTGCACGCGGGCTTCCTGGGCTGGTCGTGGCAGGAGGTAGGGCTGCTGAATAGCGGCAACGGCTTCGTCACCATCGTGTGGGGCGCGTATTCGCTGGCGCTTATCGGGGCCGCCCTCTACTTCATGCGCCAGGCAAACGATGGCCGGGCCATAAGCGCCGAGCCTGCGGCGGACGGGCACGCCACGCCCGGACGCTGGCTGGACTTGTTGAACACACCGCGCGTTGTCACGCTGATCCTCGGCCTCCTAACCCTCTTTGGAGTAGCGGGCAAGCTCTTCCTGGTAGACCTGCGCTACCTGGACGCCATCTGGCGTATCCTCCTCTTCCTCGGCTTCGGCGCGCTCTTCCTCCTCATCAGCCACGGCTTCGGCTCCATGACCCGGCGAATAGAGCCTGAATCGCAATCCTAACCCCTCACACGAGCAATCGAAAGCTTTACGCCCCTCCTGAGCAGCCATATCAGCCCCGGAGGGGCGTAAGACAGTTGATGACGATTAGCGGGTTAATCAAGTAATAAGCGCATGTAGGGGCGAGGCATGCTCAATGCTGTCGCATTAAAGAAGGGAGATAGTGTTTTGTAGGGGCGGACCCGTGTGTCCGCCCATTACGTTAACCCCGATCTTGGCGGCTCACCAACCAGGCATACACACGGGTCCGCCCCTACAAGATTAATGCCACACCATTGACGCATGCCTCGCCCCTACACATAATTACCCTGTTAAGTCGTTCATAAACCATGCACTCTTACACCTCTCCGGGGCTACTCGTAATAAGCAATAGGATCAACAACTCGCGTTATCAGCATTTGCACGAGCCACAACAAGCCCCTTATTCTTAGCTATGGAATTGTGGATTCTCCTGTATAATTGGGGACCAAATACCAGCAAAACGTAAATCGTCAGAACCCCGTCAACCTCCCCTCCTTCCCTCCCCACCATCTCCGCGCCATACCACAAAACCTTTGTGATCTCTGTGATAAAACCGTCCACCGTCCACCGTCCACCGTCCCAAGAGGCTTGCCATGGCGAACACCCTATCCGATGCCCTGATCAACTCCATTGTACGCGGCTACAACGGCGACCCCTTCGCCGTCCTCGGCCCACACCGGGTCACCGGCGAGGACGGCAAGCCGGCCATCGCGGTCAGGGCGTTCCTACCGTGGGCCGCCAACCTGAAGGTGGTGCGCTACGACGGATCGGTGTTCGATGCCTGGCGCATCCACCCCGACGGCTTCTTCGAGGCCGTCATCCCTTCCGACGACATGTTCGGCTACCTCCTGCGCGCCGACAACGGCCACGGCGGCATAGTTGACCTCCACGACCCCTACTCCTTCGGCCCCCTGCTCTCCGACTTCGACCTGCACCTGATCGCCGAGGGCAGCCACTACCGTACCTACGAAAAGCTAGGCTCGCACGTGCGCGACGTAGGCGGCGTGCGCGGCACCCACTTCGCGGTGTGGGCGCCCAACGCCGAGCGGGTGGGCGTGATGGGTGCATTCAACGGCTGGAACGGGCGCGCCCACCCCATGCGCAAGCACCCCATGCAGGGTATCTGGGAGCTATTCATCCCCGGCCTGGGCGAAGGTGAGGCCTACAAATACCAGATCAAGATACCCGGCACGGATATAGTCACCGAAAAGGCCGACCCCTACGCGTTCTACGCCGAGTACCGCCCCAGCACCGCCTCCGTGGTGGCAAGCGTAGACAACCATCAGTGGCAGGACGGCGATTGGCTCGCCTCGCGCCACCAACGGCAAAACCAGCAAGCCCCTATCTCCATCTACGAAGTACATCTAGGCTCCTGGAAGCGCACCCTCCCCGCCCCCGACGGCAGGACCCACCAGTTCGGCTACCGCCAGCTCGCCCACGAGCTTGTAGATTATGTCAAGTATATGGGCTTCACTCACATCGAGCTGCTCCCCATCATGGAGCACCCCTTCGACGGCTCCTGGGGCTACCAGACCATCGGCTACTACGCCGTCACCAGCCGCTACGGCACGCCCGCCGACTTCCAGTACTTCGTAGACCACTGCCACCAACACGGTATCGGCGTCTTCCTCGACTGGGTGCCCGCCCACTTCCCCCGCGATCCCCACGGCCTCGGCTTCTTCGACGGCTCCCACCTGTACGAGCACGGCGACCCCCGCCTGGGCGCGCACCCCGATTGGGGCACCCTCATCTTCAACTACGGTCGCAACGAAGTCCGCAACTTCCTCCTGTCGAACGCCCTCTTCTGGCTCGACAAGTATCACCTGGACGGCCTGCGCGTCGACGCCGTCGCCTCCATGCTCCGGCTCGATTTCTCGCGCCCCGCAGGCTCGTGGACACCCAACAAATACGGCGGCCCAGAGAACCTGGATGCCGTAGATTTCATCCGCCGCTTCAACGAGCTGGTGCACCTGGAGCACCCCGGCGTATTGACTATGGCCGAGGACTCCACCGACTGGCCCGGCGTCACCCGCCCAACCTTCACGGGCGGCCTCGGCTTCGACCTCAAGTGGAACATGGGCTGGATGAACGACATCCTCAAGTACGTCAAGTACGACCCCATCTACAGGCGCTTCCACCACAACCAGATCACCTTCTCCCTCATGTACGCCTTCAACGAGAACTACCTCCTCCCCCTGTCGCACGACGAAGTGGTGCACCTCAAGAAGAGCCTGCTCCACAAGATGCCCGGCGACGACTGGCAGATGTTCGCCGGCCTGCGCCTCTTGCTCGGCTACCAGTTCACCCACCCCGGCAAAAAACTCCTCTTCATGGGCGCCGAGCTTGCCCAAAGAGAAGAATGGAACGAGATAACCAGCATCCCCTGGCACAACCTCATAAACGAATCGCACCTGGGCGTCCAAACCTTCCTGCGCGACCTCGCCACCCTCTACAAAACCGAGCCTGCCCTCCACCAGCTCGAAAATAGCTGGGACGGCTTCCAGTGGCTCAACGCCAACGACAACGAAAACAGCATAATCGCCTTCCTGCGGCGTGCGCCGGGGGACCAGGGGGCAGGGATCAGGGATCAGGGATTAGAGATTGGAGATCAGGAAACAACAAGCGAAGAGTCATCGTCCATCGTCTATCGTCCATCGTCCTCCGTCCCCCAAGAGCTCGTCGTCATCTGCAACTGGACCCCCGTCCCCCGCTACAACTACCGCGTGCCCGCGCCCCGTGCCGGCTTCTACCGCGAAGTGCTCAACAGCGATGCCGCCGCCTACTGGGGAAGCAACATAGGCAACGCGGGCGGCGTGTGGGCCGTACCCGATGAGTGGACGGAGAGCGGCTGGGCTATCTGGCTGGCCGTGCCGCCGCTAGGGGTGCTCCTCCTCAAAGTCGAGCCACTCCCCGAAGCACAACCATCAGAAGAAACGCCAGCAGAACCCCCACGCTTTCCTCCAACGGATACCGACGTCGAACCGTCTATCAGCCTCGATGACCCGGAAGCAGATTAAGAATTCCAAACAAAACCCCTATGTAGGGGCATGGCGCTGACCAATGGTGTCGCATTAATCTTGTAGGGGCGGACCCGTGTGTCCGCCCCCTACCCCTACCCCGATCTTGACGGCTCACCAACCAGGCATACACACGGGTCCGCCCCTACGATTTATGACATTACTTCTTTATGCGACGCTATTGTGGCGCTGACATGCCCCACGTGCCTATAAACCAGGGGAAACCATAAAAACCTCTGCTTTCCTCTGCTATCTCTGCTTCCTCTGCGTTAAAAACGCAGCCCCACCCGCTACCATGCTAACGCCAACCCCGACGGGCGCGGGAATCCTTCGCCGGTAGTAAATATGTACCCATTTTGGCTTTTTAGTACCAATTACTCTTGATTTTCGTTCACAGACTTGGGTATAATTCCGCCTCTACAACTCGCACAGCAGCGAGATGTCCCGCGTGAGGGGTCCCAGGCCCCCACCGGTACGGCCAACCCCATAAACACTGTGTAGATTGGTTTCCCAACTATAGCGACGCGCATGAGAGCGCACGCCCAAGAAGGAGGAACACGTTGAAACGGTCCACTTTAGCCCTGCTGTCGTTACTTGTAGCCTTCACCCTGGCCTTCTCCGCATCCGGGCCTTCCGCTGCCCAGACCAGGGGCGACCAGACCGGCCCATCCAAAGGACGGGTAGACGTAAACGCTCCCTCGGTCCCCGGCCAGTTCGTGGTCAAGTTTCGGGCGGGCGTGACCGACGCCTCCCGCACCGAGGCCATAACCGCGCGCGGTGGCCGCTTCTTCGACCGCATCCCCGACCTGGGTGCCGACGCCGTGGAATTCCCCGAAGTGGCAAAGAACCCCACCAAAGAGGCCACCGCATCTATCATCACCTCCCTCAAGCAGGACCCCAACGTCGAGTACGTGGAGCCGAACTACATCTACAGCGCCATCTTCACGCCCAACGACCCGGGCCGCTCCCAGCAATATGCCTGGAACAACATCCAGGCTTACCAGGCTTGGGACGTCACGCAGGGCAGTTCCAGCGTAGTGATCGGTATCGTTGACACCGGCATCCAGCGCACCCACCCCGACCTCGATGCCAAGATCACGGGCGGCTGGGACTACGTGCAGAACGATAACGCGCCCGACGACGGCAACGGCCACGGCAC
>JBAURA010000087.1:0-8647 GCA_049580985.1 Chloroflexia bacterium | reverse complement strand
GGTGCTTGAGTATTATCTGCGCCAACGCGGCATATCGCCCTCTCAGTTGGCGGCTATCTTCGTCAGCCACGAACATATCGACCATCTGCGGGGCGCGGGTCTGCTGGCGAGGCGATACAAGCTGCCGGTGGTAGCCAGCCAGGGCACATTCCGGGCCGGTGCATGGCAATTTGGGAATCTGCCCGAGAAGGTTGTGCAGCCGCCCGGCAGCGAGATAAGCGTGGGCGGATCAAATGGTACAGGCGGGGTGACCGTCCGTACCTTCGGGGTCTCGCACGACGCTGAAGAGCCGGCAGGCTTCTGGATCGAGGCGCATGGCCGGAATATAGCTATCTGCACCGACCTGGGCTGTGAGACAGACTCGATCCGCCAGGCATTGGAGGCAGCCGACCTCCTGGTGCTGGAGGCGAACCACGATACCGAACGTCTCTGGCGCGGCCCTTATCCCTATGCTCTCAAGAGGCGGGTGGCAGGCCGCTTTGGCCACCTGTCGAACGCCGACGCCGCTCGGCTCGTCTCCGAGCTTGCCCACGACGGTCGTCCGCGCACGGTCTGGCTGGCCCACCTCTCTGCCACCAACAACACACCGGACATGGCCTTCGACACGGTCAGCGAGCCACTGGACCGCGACGGCTGTGATCACGTCAAGATCGCCGTCCTGGAGAGAGACAAGCCCAGCCACACCTGGACCCGTTCCGGCTCGGCCCCTCATGAAGCTAAAGCTATTACCCAGCAAGAGGAACCCTATAAACAAGCCTCTTTCGCTCCCTGGTAGGGATTAGGAATTGGGGGATTAGGAATTAAAGGATAGCGATAGGTTTCCTAACCTCCAATCCCCAATCCCCAATCCCCTTAATCCCTAACCCCTCCTTACCCATGCCAACACAAGCTGTACACTTTACACATGCGTGCGCGACCCGCCCGGCGGAATGGCCGCCTGACGCGCACCTGGTACTCGCGATGCGCCGCCCCCGCTGGCGGGTTCGCCCCGTCCTTGACGCTGGCGGTTGGAGTATGCCTGCTGCCGGCCCTTCCGACGCCTTGCTGAATGCGTACCTGGGCAAAGCCGCCCGTGGCGCACGCGACGCTCTCGATAGCACGCTCGATTTGCCGCGCCTATCCTGGGAAGAGTTCGCTGACGGCTATCGTGCGGAGATGAGGACGCCGGAAGGGCTGCGAGTGCTGGACGAGATAATCGCCATTGCCCAGCAGGATCCTACGCGTCCATTGGTAGTGCTTTGCTGGGAGAGGCTTGACGGGCCGGGCGCCCACGCCCATTGCCACCGCACCCTGCTGGTAGAACTGCTCCAGGAGCGGGCACGCGAACGTGGTCTCCCGACAGTTTGATTGTCTTCCAAGCCATGCTGCCGGCTCGGCTTCCTTGCCACCTTTTCCTTATAAAGCACTGAGATACCGCCCAAGAGCCAACACAAAGCAGGCATCCTGCCAATTATTCCGTGGATGTGTAAAACCTCCGCGATCAGGTCTTGAAGACCGGCCACTTATGGAATATACTCTGGTTACTTAGAGCGCAGACGGTTCGCCGGAAGCGCACTGAGTACAGAGGCCCAGATGGTCCGCAAGGATGATCTGGGTTTTCTGTTTGTCCGTGTTCAGTCTACAGGGATATGCCTCCAGACCGGACCTATTTGTCTTGCCGAAGTCAGGAAATCTCTTGTATTAAATCTATTGACAAACTTGCCCGACCGTGATAAACTTTGTTAGTTCACTGGACTAACAAAGTTTATCTACGCGAAGGGAGACAACAATGAGGGTCCAACCTCAGAAGGCAACCCGGCAGCAGACAAAGTCATACAACAGCAACCTGGTCCTGAAGACGATCTATGATCAGGGGCGGGTGAGCCGTGCCGATGTGGCTCGCCTCACCAACCTCACGCGCACCAGCGTATCCGAGATGGTATCCGAGTTGCAAGAGCGTGGACTCGTTGAAGAGGTTGGCATAGGGCAGTCAATCGGCGGCAGGTCGCCAATCCTCTTAAGCGTGGTAGACGACGGCCACCACCTGATCAGCCTCGACCTCGCCGGCGCCCCTTTCCGGGGTGCCCTGGTCAACCTCCGCAACGACGTGTTTACGTCTGCCAGTGTGCCCGTGCGCTCTTCGCAAGGAGAGGCGGCGCTTGAGCGCGTATATGAGCTGCTGGATACCCTGCTCGGCAAGACGAACAGGCCCGTGCTCGGCATAGGTATAGGCACGCCCGGCCTGGTGGATACCACCAGCGGGGTGATCGTGCGGGCGGTCAACCTGGGGTGGCGCGACCTGCCTATCAGCGACATACTTCAGAGACGCTACGGCCTACCCGTCTACGTCGCCAACGACAGCCAGATCAGCGCCCTCGCCCGCTATATGTTCGGCAAAGGCCTCGACAGCAACCTGGTGGTGATCAAGACCGGCCGCTTCGGCGTGGGCGCGGGCATCGTGCTGAACGGGCAGCTTTTCCAGGGCGACGGCTTCGGTGCAGGCGAGATCGGCCACATCGTTGTAGAGGAAGACGGCGAGCAGTGCAGCTGCGGCAACTTTGGCTGCCTCGAGACCGTGGTCAGCGCCCAGGGGATCGCACGCCGCGCCCGCGCCCTGGCTGCCGCGCACCCCCACTCGATGCTTCATCCCCTGGGGGCGGGGATTACCCTACAGGCGATCCGAAAAGGCATACTGGCCGGCGACGAAGTGGCGCACCGGGTGGTGGAAGAGACTGGGCATTTCCTGGGTATAGCCTGCGCGAACCTGATCGGCGCGCTGAATGTTCGCCACCTCGTATTGACCGGCACCCTGACCGCCCTGGGCATCCCCCTCCTTGAGGCCGTGCGCAAGAAGATGTATCAGCGCTCCCTTCCGATCCTCGCTAAGGATACCTATATAGAACTGGCCGCGCCCGACCCTGACGCCGTGATCCGCGGGGCCTCGGTGCTCGTGCTCACCCACGAGCTAGGCTTCAGCCTCACACGCTGAACCCGCCCACTCCCCACGATATGCGGGCCTGAGATACGTCAGCCCTCATGCAGGACTCGCCTCTATGGATTTCAGGTTTACAGTTCAGGACGCATCCCCCAGGGCGCTCGCGGGCGTGGACGTTGGCGGCACCAAGGTCGCCGTGCTGCTGGCTGACGTGTCGGGCAGAATGCTGGGGCGCACCGTCGTGCCAACAGCTCTCGATAGCGCGGAACGCACCTTATCCACTATAGCGGATGCCGTCCACAGGTGCGCGCAAGCAGTTGGCGTTGAGATGCGTGACCTGGCGGCGGTGGGCATCGGGGTGCCTGGACGGGTCGACACACGCACCGGCGTCGTACAGCAGGCAGTAAACCTGGGGTGGCAGGAAGTGCCTGCGGGCGCGCGCCTCTCCTCCCTGCTGGGCGTGCCGTGCGTGCTCGAAAACGACGTGCGCCTGGCAGCCGTTGGCCTCCAGCGGCGTGCGTCGCATACCGCTAATGCCGGGCCAACCGGCCACGCGGAGAGCATAGCCTACGTAAGCGTCGGTACCGGCATCGCCGCCGGGCTTATCATCCATGGGCGGCTCTATAGGGGCGCTCACGGCATGGCGGGCGAGATCGGGCATTCCATCCTCGACCTGGACGGCCCACTATGCGTATGCGGGGCGCGTGGCTGCCTGGAAGCCCTGGCGGCTGGGCCGGCGATAGCCCGACTCGCGAAAGAGGCCGTTGCGTCGGGGGTGCACACATCGCTACGCCCAGGGGCCATATCCGCAGAAGAAGTCTATAGCGCCGCCGGTAACGCTGATCCTGTAGCCCTCTCTATAACGCACAGGGTGGGGCGTTACCTAGCGCAAGCTATCCAGCAGCTGATCATGCTGTACGACGTCGAGCGCGTCGTGCTGGGGGGCGGCGTGTCGAGGGCGGGAGCAGCCTTCCTTAACCCGATCCTCAACACCCTGGAGAATCTGCGTGCCCAGTCCGAATTAGCCCGCGAGATGATCCGCCCCGGCATGATCACCCTCCTCGATCCAGAGTACGACGCGGGCGCATGGGGCGCGCTGGCGCTCGCCAACGACTTCATGAGCCGTGAGCAACAGTATGAACCTTGAGCAACAGATAGGCCGGCGCATAATCGGCAGCTTCGCGGGACACATCCCATCGCCCGATACCCTGGCGTCGGTCCGGCGGGGCCGTGTGGGTGGGGTGACACTATACCGCCACCTCAACATGCACGGCCCGGCGCAGATGCGCGCTATGACGGCTGCGCTGCAAGAAGCCGCGCGCCAGGGCGGCCAGCCATGTCTCCTCATCGCCGCCGACCAGGAAGGAGGCACGTTGATAGCCTTGCCGGGCACCACCCCGTTTCCAGGCAACATGGCCCTGGGGGCCACGCGCGCTCCTGAGCTTGCCCGGCGCATGGGCAGGGCGGTGGGGCTAGAACTGGCCGCGATGGGAGTGAACGTGAACTACGCGCCGGTGTGCGACGTGAACGTCAATCCGCGCAACCCGGTGATCGGCGTGCGCTCGTTCGGCGAAGACCCCGCGCTGGTGGCCAACCTGGGAGCGGCGGTCGTGGAGGGCACGCAGTCGGCGGGAGTAGCCGCCACCGCCAAGCACTTCCCCGGCCACGGCGATACGGCCCAGGACTCGCACCACGGCGTGCCGGTAGTGCCCCACGACCTGGAGCGCCTCAGCAGAGTCGAGTTGCCGCCCTTCGTAGAAGCCGTGCGCGCGGGCGTAAAACTGGTGATGACCTCCCATGTTGCCCTGCCCGCGCTCACCGGTGGCGAAATAGTGCCCGCGACCCTCTCGCGCCACATACTTGACGGCCTCCTGCGGGGCCAGGTTGGGTTCGACGGCCCGATCATCAGCGACGCGATGGATATGGCGGGGGTCAAGCAGGGGCTGAGCACCGAGCAGGCATGCGTGCGAGCCGTGTGCGCCGGAGTAGACCTTCTGCTGTTCGGCCCGGCAGACCAATATGCCCACGATAGCGTCCACCAAGCGCTCACGACGGCTGCCCAGGACGGCACTATACGGCTAACCGAAGCCGCACGCTCGGAGGAGCGCATCCTGGCCCTCAAGTTCTGGCTGGCACAGCAACGGCAGCCGTCCCTGGACGTAGTAGGGTGCGCCGAGCACAAGACGTTAGCCCTGGAGATAGCGGCCCACTCGATAACCCTGGTGCGCGACAGCGCCGGGCTGCTCCCCTTAGGTCCCAACCTGCACGCGGGTGCGAAGGTGGCCGCCGTCGTGCCCAGGCCCGCCGACCTCACGCCCGCCGATACTTCTTCGTACGAATTGCCGCGGCTCGCAAGCGCCCTCCGCCAATACCACTCTTCCGTGGATGAATTCATAGTGCCGCTAGATCCGTCACCCTCCGAAGTGACGTCGCTCCGCGAGCAGTTGAGCGGATACGACCTCGTGATCGTGGGCACGATTAACGCCGCTACGCAACCCGGACAGGCCGCGTTGGTGAACGCCTTGCTGGCCGCGGGCGTGCCCCTGGTCGCCGTCGCCATGCGCCTCCCTTACGATATCCATGCCTACCCGTCCGCCCCCACCTACGTGTGCACATACAGCATCCAGCCGCCTTCGATGGAGGCGCTGGCGCTGGCTCTATTCGGGCGTATCCCCCTCTTAGGCCGCCTGCCCGTGTCGGTGCCTGGATTCGACTCGTGACGCCCAGGTTATAGTATCTGGCATGACCACCCTCTTCATCCAGCCGGACAGGATCATCACCCCCGGCCGCGCGCTCGAAAATCACGCGGTAGTGGTGAGCGACGGCCTGATAGCGGAGCTTGCCCCTACCCACGAAGTGGCCTGCCCGCCGGGAGCCACGAGGGTGGAGGCGGAAGGGCTGACCCTCGCACCCGGCTTCATCGACCTGCAACTAAACGGGGCCTTCGGACACGACTTCACCACCGATCCGGCATCGATATGGGAAGTAGCCCGCCTCCTACCCATGTACGGCGTGACCTCCTTCCTGCCGACCATAATTACGTCTCCCGCCGAAACGATGGCGCAAGCGCAGGAAGCGTGGTTGCAAGGGCCGCCACCCGGCTTCCTGGGAGCCGCACCGTTGGGCCTGCACCTCGAAGGGCCGTTCCTCAACCCGGCCAGGCTTGGGGCGCATAACTCTGTATATCTGCGCCCGCCTGACCTTAGCGCAATCGAAAGTTGGTCGCCAGAACAGGGGGTGCGGCTGGTAACGCTGGCCCCTGAGCTTCCGGGCTCGGAAGCACTGATCGCCGCCCTCAGGGAGCGCGGGGTAGTGATAAGCACCGGCCACTCCATGGCGACCTTCGAACAGGCAAGCCGCGCCTTCGACCTGGGCGTCTCATACGCTACACACCTCTTCAACGCCATGCCTCCCCTGGACCACCGTGAGCCGGGGCTTGCGGGCGCGATCCTCGCTCATCCAGGCGTAACCGCGAGCTTGATAGCCGACGGCATACACATCCACCCCGCCATGCTGTCGATAGCGTGGCGCTTGAAAGGCCCGCACAAACTGAACCTGGTTACCGATGCCATGGCCGCGCTCGGCATGCCGCCTGGCCGCTACTTGCTGGGCGACCGCGAAGTGATCTCCGATGGCACGTCCGCCCGGCACGACGATGGCCGGTTGGCGGGGAGCCTCCTGAGCCTGGACCGGGCCGTCCGCAACCTCATAGCATTTACCGGCTGCTCACCCCAGGAGGCCATCATGACCGTCACGGAGGTACCCACGTCGGTGCTGGGCATCGAACGCCAACGCGGAAGGATAGCCCCCGGCCACATCGCTGACCTGGTCCTGCTCACGCCCGACCTGCAAGTAGTAAGCACCATCCTCGGAGGAGAACTAATAAAGGTAATCGGTAGTCGGTAGACAAACGCCACTTACGTTTTGCATTTCACGTTTCACGGACCAACCCATGACACTACACGACGAAATTCTGGAACAACCAACCGTGCTAGCGCGGTGGCTGGAGACGCAGCTAGATAGCGTCCACCGCACCGCCGATGCGATCCGGGCGCACCACGTCGAGTACGTCTTCCTAGCGGCGCGGGGCACTTCGGACCACGCGGGGGTGTACGCCCAATACCTGTGGGGGTCGCGCAACCGCCTCCCTGTGGCCCTGGCAGCCCCCTCCCTCTTCACCATGTACGGCGAGACCCCGCGCCTGGAGAAGGCGCTGGTGGTTGGCATCTCCCAATCGGGCCAGTCGCCCGACATCGTGAGCGTAATCGCGGAGGGGAGGCGGCAGGGCGCTATCACACTAGCTATCACCAACGACCCAGGCTCGCCCCTCTCCCTGGCCGCCGAGCACACCATAGACATACACGCCGGACCCGAAAAAGCCGTTGCCGCCACTAAGACCTACACGGCTACTCTCATAGCACTCGCTGCCCTCTCGCTTGCTCTCGACGACCGCGCGGACAAAGCCGGCCTCGAGGCTCTACGGACTGTCCCCGGTGCCGTGCGCGAGGCTCTCGGCCAGGAAGAGGAAGCAGAGCGCATCGCCAGGCTATACGCGAATATGGGGCGCTGCGTGGTGCTTGGGCGGGGTTACAACTACGCCACCGCCCAGGAGTGGGCGCTCAAGCTGAAAGAGTTGGCCTACGTGTTCGCCGACGTCTACTCCACCGCCGATTTCCAGCACGGGCCAATCGCGATTATTGAGCGCGGCTTCCCCGTGCTGGCGGTAGCCCCGGCGGGAGCAGTCTTCTCCGACCAGCTGGCGCTCTTGCGCCGCCTGCGCGACGAATATGGGGCCGAGCTAATAGTGGTATCCGATAGCGAAGAGGCCCGCGACCTGGGGCATGCATCTATCTCCATCCCCTCCGGCCTGCCTGAGTGGCTCACGCCCATAGTTGGCATCGTGCCCGCACAGCTATTCAGCTACCACCTCACAAAAGCCAGGGGATACGACACCGAGCAGCCACGAACCTTGCGTAAAGTCACTCTCACTCATTAGCCACGCTTCAAGGGGCAATCTATAGGAAGAAAAGATACCTTACGGGATATGTCACCCAACGGTCACTTCGACCAGGCGCTGATCTGGCGCAGGGCCTCGTCTCGCCAGCTATCGTCCGCCTCCCCGGCCTCCAGCGATCGCAGGCGCTCCCGGCACATCAATTGTAGGGGCATCGGCTCCAGGTTACTATATGCCAGTATCCAGGAAACGTCGCGCAGGGGGAATGGGATGGGGGAGACCCCTATCAACTCCAACGCTTCCGGTTCCGTCAGCGGGCCTAGCTCGATGCTCGTGACTATCGAAGTGAAGAAGGACGACCCGACGACCGGGTGGCTCGACATTTGAGCAAAAGTTTCCTGCGAAGCGACTATGAACCCCAACCGCCCCCCGGCATCATTGAGAGCAATCGAGCTTAGACCCACCCAGAACTCGTAGTTCAGCCTGCTGTAGTGCTCGACGGCCACGTCAATATTATCGAGTAGGATTACCGCGGGCAGGCGCAGGCTCTCGCGCACAATCCACCCAAACACTTCAAGGGTGCATTTCTTCTGCGCGGACAGGCCGAACTGCTGGAGGATGTACGAGAGGAGTAGCTTGGGTGTGTTGAGCCGCGAGTCGCGCAGGTCGACATAGATCCACGTGTATCTGTCGGCCTGGGGCAGCCAGTCGTGCTTCTGGCCGGGCCTGAGAGTGGCGGGATCCACCTGATTGATGGCCGCCATGTACCGTAACAGCGA
>JBAURA010000086.1:0-7411 GCA_049580985.1 Chloroflexia bacterium | reverse complement strand
CTTAATCCCTTAATCCCTTAATCCCTCCCCCAAAAGGCACACCTGTGAACCCACCCAGCCGCTGGCGCCTCGACATAGCGCGCCGCCTCGCCACCCTCTACGCCGCCAATCCCAACGTCGCCGCCGTCCTGGCGGGCGGTTCCACCGCGCGCGGCCACGCCGACAAATACTCCGACCTCGAATTCGGCGTCTTCTGGCACCAACCCCCCACCGACGAAGAGCGCAAAGCCGCCATCGCCCTGTCAGGTGGCGACCTCATCCGGATCTATCCCTACGATCCCCAATACGAAGTGTGGGCCGACGACCTCATGATGGGCCGCGCCGCCCCCGACGCGCCCCAGAGCGGCCTCCTCGTCGAAATTGTCCACTACACCGCCGACTTCATGGACCGCACCCTCGACAACGTCCTCCTTCAGCACGACCCCGACGAGGATAAACAGGTCCTCCTTTCCGCCATCCTCACCGGCATCCCCTTCCACAACGAACCTCTCCTCCACCGCTGGCGGCAGCGCGTAAGCTCCTACCCAGACGAGCTAGCCGCCGCCGTCGTCAAACGCCACTCCCAGATCGACCACTTCTGGCGCTCCGAGATGTTCCTCCATCGCCACGAAAACCTCATGATGCTCTATCACTCCTTCGACCAGGTCCAGGTGAAACTGCTGCATGTCCTCCTCGGCATGAACCACACCTACTACTTCGGCTTCAAATGGCTCGACGTCGTAGCCTCCCACCTGCCCATCGCGCCCCCCGACCTCCTGCACCGTCTCAGACAGGTATATCAAATAGCCCCCGCCCAGGCAGCCCCCCTCCTGGCTGCTCTCGTCGAAGAAACGTACGACCTCATCGAACAGCACGTCCCAGGCATCGACGTCGATTGGCTGCGGCGCGTCTTCCGCTATCGCCGCCCCTCCTGGGAAGAACCCCCACCTTATGGCCTATAATACTCTATGAGCATCCCGTTCGATCAAATGGCCGCCAGCTACGATACCATGCGCGGCCTCCCCCCTCAGTCCGCCCTTGACGACCTCGCGGCCTGCATCATAACCCTCACCCATGCCACCCCCGACACCCGTTTCCTGGAGCCGGGTATCGGCACGGGCCGCATAGCCCTCCCGCTCGTCCAACGTGGCCACCACTACACCGGCGTTGACCTATCCCCCATGATGCTGGCCGAGTTCCGCCGCAAGCTAGGCGGTATTACTAACCGGCCTACCCTGGTGCTGGGCGATGCCACCTCGCTCCCGTTCAAGGACTCCTCTTTCGACGTGGTCCTCACCTCCGAGCTTTTGTACCACGTCCCCGACTGGCCCAGAGCATTGGCCGAGATTGGCCGCGTGCTCAAGCCGCATGCCTACTACCTCTACTGCTACGAAGAAGTCGAGCGCAGCGCCACCGCCGAAGAGCTAGATACCAGGTGGCGCTCCTTGCTTGCCGGGCGTGGCTTCGAGCCTCTATGGGACAACTACATCTCAGACGACGGAGTCCTGGATGCGCTTAGGCAGCAAGCCACAGTGCTTGCGCCCCATACCGCCGCCCTGTGGCAAAACGACCGCACCCTCGAAGACCACCTCCACAGCTATTCGAAGTTGCGTCCTCTCTATCCAAACGTGCCCGACCCCCTCTTTTCAACAATACTCGATAGCCTCAGAGCATGGGGCATACAACGCTACGGCTCGCAAGACCTGATAACCGTCTCCACCACAAAATACCTGCTAAGGGTCGTTCACCTCTAATGTGCTGAAAACCCCCCTTGCCCATACCAACCGCTGATCCGCAACGGCACGTGCTTGAAGCGCGATACCTGCGAATCAACTGCCGTATACAATCAGCGGAATAGTGCCTGCGAATATTGACTTACTGCCATACTGGTAGTACACTCTTACTACCGGCCTGACCTTACTCCGGTAGCGCTATCTTGCGCGGTCCTAATCAAACCGGCGCTGTCGCTGCAATCCTGGACAACTCACGCGCGCCTGAGTGGTGTTCTAATCTATAGAACTCACCCACTCGACCTTTTAAATCAACTTGAGCGGAGGATAACAATGACAAACCCAACATCATCCCGTGCTACCGGCGAGATCGTTCACCGGCTACCCCGCGCTCACGTCCACCTTTTCCAGCACAACAAAGCTCCCGATGCCTACTACAACGAGAAGGGCTGCGGCGCTTTCACCACCTCCATGGCCCTATCCTTCTACGATCCCCCCCGCTTCGGAACCTACGCCTCCGCTCGCGCCATCTTTGACAGTATGCTAAAAGTGCCGTTCTTCGGCGGCACCTTCGAGAGCCAGAACGCCTCCATCGGCCGCCGGTTCAACTTCGCTACCGATAATTATGACCACGGCCACCCCGCCGACCTGGCCGCGGCCATCGACTGTGAAGCCCCCACGATCCTGTTGGTAAATCCCAACTCCTTCGGCATCGGCCAGCACGACGTGCTCCTGGTAGGCTACAGCGCCGATGCCCAGGGCCGCTTGATAAACTTCTTCGTCGATAATCCTGGCGTGGCGAGCGACACCCAAACAGCCCCGCCAGGCTTGAGCTACCCTGGTAACGAAACATATCCGGTCGCCACTCTACCAAAAAGATGGACCCGCTGCTTTACCCCCTTCTTTCCCTCCCGCGACATCCACCTTAAATGGCGTATGCTCACCAACCGTCTGTAAGCACCCGCCTGCCCCTTCCCAATGCGCCACGATCCTACCCCTCCCCGACCCGGAGCAATCCCATGGACACCATCCTCCAAACTCGCACCGGCGATACCATCCACAATCCCACACCCGAACAGATGCGCGAATCCCTCGCCCATCTCAACCCCACCGGCTCCGGTGCTTACGATACCTGGCTCTCCGCCAACATAGGCGGCAACGACTGGTTCGTCACCGCCCTCGAAGATGGCTCTGCCACCCTCACCATAGTCGACTACGCTTCAGGCACCGGCGAGTACAAAGTTTACTCCCTCCCTAACGCCTCGCGCGCCCACATACTCGAAGTCTGGCAGGAGCTCCAGCGCGGCGACGCCGAAGCGATCATGGGCAGGCCCTGGCAGCGCACCTCCTGACCGAAATCCAGCCTGGTAAGGCATTGCATTTAGAGAGTCCCTCTGATATAGTAAACCTACACCTTCATCGGCCAAGTAGAATAGTTCACACGCGATCCAGGAACATCGTCGCGGACCCGGCAGGCTTTACAGCCTGTCCTGTTTTGTTTTCCCGAAAAGCCCGTCATAATCAATCGTATTCACCAAACGGAGGCATATCCCATGGCTACCACAGGACTGTGTCCATTCGCCGATCAGCGCATCACCGCCAGGAAGCGCTTCGTCGGCAATCGAGGTCATAAAGCCGTAGTGCTCCACATAGCCGAGGGCAGCTACCTCGGCACCTTGCAGGAATTCTCCGATAACTCCCCCGCCGAAAAAAGCTCCCACTTCGTAGTCGCCAAAGATGGCCGCATCGCCCAGATCGTGAATATCAACGATAGCGCCTGGGCCAACGGCCTCTGCTGGCAGGTTGACCATTGGCGCGTTCCCGATTGCAGCGTGCGCGAGAACCCCACCTGGGTAGACATCGTCCCCGGCTCAAACCCCAACCTCTACACGATCTCCATCGAGCATGAAGGCTTTACCGGCCAGCCACTCACCGATGCCATGAAAGCGGCCACCGTCAGGCTGCTCCGCTGGATCGCGGGCGAGCTGAACCTGGTATACACGCCAGGTCGCACCCTCATCCGCCACGGCGAGATCTCCCCAGGCAGAAAGGGCTTCTGCCCAGGTCCGGCCTTCAACTTCAACGAGTTCGCACAGGCCGCCAACGCCCCCTCCTCCTCCACCGCCATCACCGAAAACACGGCCCTCCTCTCCCCTCCGCGCGCCACCCTCCAGCAAGCCAGGACCTTCATAGCGAATCGGGGCGGCAGCACCGCCTACACCCCTCAAGACATCGACCTCATTACCCAGCACTACTGGACCCACGCTCCCGCCGGCGGCCTAGATCCCTTGCTGGCCCTCGCGCAATGCATCCATGAGACCAGCGACAATGGACACCCCATCTCTAGCTGGTGGTCGAAGCGCCCCCGCCGCAACCCCGCCGGCTTAGGCGTTAATGGCGACAGCCGCACTACCGACCCCAACGATTCGCATAACTGGGCGTTCGATTCCGACGCAAACCCCCCGACCTGGCGCGCCGGCCTGTCGTTCGCCACCTTTGAATTAGGTGTGCGCGCCCAGGTAGGCAGGCTACTGGCCTATGCCCTCCCCGCCGGCCAGGCCACGCCTCAACAGCAAGCCCTGATCGATTTCGCCCTCGCCCAACGCCCCCTCCCCGCCAGCCTGCGCGGCACGGCCCCCACCCTCAAGCCCCTCGGCTCGGCTCACAACCCAACCGGCCAGGGCTGGGCGGCCCCAGGCACTCAATATGGCATGAAAATAGCCGCCATAGCCGAAGCGATCCGCAATTCCTGAGCCTCGTCTCGCGGCGCATATACTCATACTCACCTGGCCCTCGACGGCCCCGTCGAGCAAGGCGTCCTCTTCTGCAACATGCTCGCCGAGTGCCCGCGTCAGGCCACACGCCATAACGCTCCTCTCACATAAAATAGAGATGGGTTGCACAGCAACCCATCTCTATTTCATCCATCGTTGATAGCCTATCTACCAGGTGGAGGGGTATTAGGTGGAGTGTTAGGATTGTTCGGGTACTGTCCCGGCTGCTGCATCGGCTGCTGCGAACCCATTTGAGGGGTATTGGCCGCCCGCCTCACATCGTGCTGTAGAGTGTCTGCCGCCTGTCGCGCCTCCTGGCCCGCAGCGTTAGCCGCCCTCTGCACCTTCGGCCCCAGCTTGCGGCCTTGCTCATACCAGCCCTGCACGATCTGCCCCGCTGTTTCGCGCCCGCCCAGCCCGAAGGCCAGGCCAATCGCCAGGGCCAGCGCGCCCACCAGGCCCATAAAGAGCGTGTTCACCAGCGTGGAAGCTACTCCGATCTGGTTCACCGCCACGATGATCGCGAATCCCCAGATCGCCGCCCTGGCGATGGTCGCCAGCAGGTTGGGGTTCGAGAACCCCGCCGACGCCGTAGCCCCGCGCACCAGGTCGCCAAGCGCGTTCGCCAGCAGCCCGGCGATCACCAGGATCACCAGCGCCACCACCAGGTTAGGCAGCCAGGTCAGGAACTGCTGGATGATCTCCGATACAGCCGGTAGTCCCAGCGCGTCGAAAGCGATCACCAGCGCCAGCAATCGCACGAACCACATCACGATTGCCGCCACCACCCCTGCCGGGTCGGTCTTCACGCCCATGTTCTGCACGAAGTTTGTGATCCCCGCGCGTGCCGCCAGCTCGTTGAACTTTACCGCCCTCAGCAAGCCCGCCACCGCCTTGCCGAGCAGCGAGGCGATCAGCCACCCCACCAGCAGTATCAACGCGAAGGCGATCAATCTTGGGATCGCCGCGATGATGCTGTAGAGGATGCTGGTCAACGCGGTGCCTATGTCATTGAACGTTGTCATCTTATTCCTCCTACCTTATCCCCCCGATTGCCGCCGGGCCAGGTGCGGACGAATCCGCCCTGGCCCTGTGCTTCGCTTCGGCCTTATGCCTATGCGTTATCGGTGTTAGCCATATCCTGGTTCTGAGTCATCCCCGCGTTTGCGCTGCGCACCGTGGTGTCTTGCGCATTCCCTTGCACGCGCACCTCGCCGCTCTCTTCCACTTCCAGGTGTTCGTGCCGCGTCGTGCCGCTCACGTTCTGCTGCTGCTCGACCGCCCGCTTGCCTATCGTCACCTCTTCGCGGACGCGTGTGCTCTTCTGTAGTTCCACCTGCTCCTCGTACACAGGTACGCGGATCACCTGGTCTCCCATCTCCGTGATCTCGCCCGCCTCAGCCGCCGACACTTCGCGGTCAACCGGCACGCGCTCGATGATCACTTCCTCTTGCCGCAGCGTCACAGGCACTTCCACCTGCCGCTCGTGCACGACCTTCCTCAACTGCACTTCGCCCGACTGTTGCGCTTCCTTCATAGGGGTGAGAGTCTCGTCGCGCAACTGCACGTGCAACTCCTCGGCGTTGCGTGCGCGTCCCAGCTGCTCGTCGTACGTGCCGTACTGCCGCTGGTCCGCTTGCAGGTTCTGGTAGTAAGCGGCATCGTAGACCTCACTCTGCATCCCGGCGGATTGCTTGCCCTGCCCCTGCGCCTGTAGGTTGAGGTACTCCGCGCCGTACTCCAGCAGCATGTTCAGCGCGTTGGTCCCGTCGCCGCCTTCCACTACCACGATGGCGTTGCCTTCGTTGTAGCGGCTCTCATACAGCGCCGCGACCTCGTCTTCCCAACCCAGCTTGCGGAAGCTCTTGATCGCCGACTCGTCCGCGATCCGTGCCTGGTAGCCCGCCGCTTGCAAAGCCTGGACAGCCTGCTGCGCATATCCTTCGTCGAAAAATACCCCTACTACTGTGTCGTTCTGGTTCGTCGTATTCACTTAGATCCTCCATTATGTGTGTAGAATAACGCCAGGAAACGGCCGGACCCGCCCTCCACCGGGCTAAGCTCGGCGCTCCTGTTTGGTGCTAGGACGCCATAACAGATTAGTTGAGCTACTGCGAGGCGCAAACCCTCAGAAGCAACATCCATGCCATTCCACGTCTGCTTATGCTCATTTTATCTATTACTCCCTAATTCCAAACCCAACCAACCCTACTGTATAATGGTTCAAGCCCCACCATTGCATATAATGACTCCCCTACTGACAACCGCCAACCGCCAACCGCCAACCGACAACCGCCAACTGACAACTGACAACTCCCCCAAACCTATGCCCCACCTGCGAGCCGAATCCACCACCACAATAGACGCCCCACACGAGCGGGTCTACGCTATCATCGCCGACTACCACCACGGCCATCCCAGCATCCTCCCCAAAGAGAACTTCCGCGATCTCAAGGTCGAGCAGGGTGGCGTGGGTGCGGGCACCATCATCACCTTTACCTCTCGCTCAGGTGGCGTCGAGCGGCACTACCGCATGCAGGTCAGCGAACCTCGGCCTGGCGTGCTGGTAGAGCAGGACCTCTCCTCCTCCCTCACCACTACCTTCATCGTCGTTCCCCTCGACGGCGGCGCGCGCTCCCAGGTCACCATCGCCACCGAATGGGACGCGAGCAAGGGCCTCATGGGCCTGGTCGAACGCCTCTTCTACCCACCCGCCATGCGCGCCATCTACAAAAAAGAGCTGGCCCAACTCGCCGCCGTCGCGTCGGAGCATGCCGGTGCCGGAACAGCCTGAGTCGCGTCCCCGCCGCCCTTTCGCGCTGATCGGCGCGGCCCTCATCGTGGTGGCCGCCTCTATTGTCTTCCTGGCCTCCCTCTACTCGGCTCCCACCCTCTCCGCCGCCGACGCCAGCGCCACTGCCGAGGCGC
>JBAURA010000085.1:0-2399 GCA_049580985.1 Chloroflexia bacterium | reverse complement strand
GCGTGGCGCTGGCGGGGGCAGGGGCAGGCGGCGGGACGATTGACGTTACCCTCAGCTCGGGTGACAAATCTATGGGCCGGAAGCAGTACTCGCCGGCGCTTGGCTGGATCGGCTTCGGGCTGGTGGTGACGGCCTGGATCTCGCTGACCACCGCCCTCGGCATCCGGTGGGTCGAGGCCGGCCACCCTCCATACGTGACCCTCTATGAGATCACCACTATGCTGGTGTGGGGCACGACCACGGTTTACCTGATCCTGTTCGAGGGAGTGCTGAAGGTGCGCGCGGCGGGCGCGTTCATCGTGCTGTTGATCCTCTGCCTGCAAAGCTACGCGCTCTGGTTCATCGATGCGAGCCTGAAGGCGCACGTACCGTTGGTGCCCGCTCTCCGGTCGTACTGGCTGGTGATCCACGTTTCCCTGGCGATCATAGCGTATAGCGCCTTCGCCACAGCGGCGGGTGCGGGCCTCACCTACGTTGCCAGGCATTTCATGAAGGGACAGTTCGCCGCTTCGCTCCCCTCGTCGGCGGCGCTCGAAGAGTTTATGTTCCGGGCGGTGGCGGTCGGCTTTCCGTTCATGACGCTGGTGCTGGTTACGGGTGCGATCTGGGCGCAGGAGGCGTGGACGAAGGCCTGGAGTTGGGACCCCAAGGAGACGTGGGCGTTGATCACCTGGCTCACCTATGCCGCATACCTGCACGTGCGGGTCCAGCGCGGCGTGCGCGGCCTGACGATGGCCTGGTTGACGCTCATCGGCTTCGTGATCGTGCTCGTCACGTTCCTCGGCGTCAACTACCTGACCGAGTGGTTCGGCATCGAGACGCTGCACAGCTATCCCGTGGACAACGGCACTCCCGGCAGCCTCCGCATAGCTACTTTGCTCGTGGTAGGCTTCTTCGGGTCGATAGTGGCGCTGGCCCTCTTTAGCTGGCTAAGGATAAGGTTCCCCAGGCGCGGCACGGCCCGCACGCCCAGGAGTTCCGAAGCCGAATAAGCCTGTTGTGCGAGTACGGCAAAAAGAGGACCCACAACGGGTCCTCTTTTTGTGCCGGTGGCTCTTTGTATGAGGCTGGAAGAAATAAGCTTTGGCCTGTAGCCTTTGGCTCAAGCGGCGGCGCGGAAGTTTATCTTCGACTTTCGGCGGATCTGCTTCAGCGCGTGCCGGTTCCGATAGACCGTGATGACGGTGTCGCCATCTTGGCTGATTATCATTACTATGTCGTGCAGCTTCACGAGACGCGGGGCGACGTGGCGGTAGCGCTCGACTTCTCGCCTGCCGATGAAGTAGAACCGGACGCCTGTGCGGTGCTCGAGGACACCATACCTGCGAACGAGATCGACGTCATCCCCAGACAAGTTGCTTTGTGCTGCCCGCTGCCTCCCGTGCCTGCTCCATTGCGCGCTGGCCTCTAGCTCGGTCATCGCTCCTCTCTTCCTGGGGTTTGGTCCCAACCTGCTACATGGAGCATCCGACAGAGGCAATATACGCCCCTACAGGCGCGCTGTCAAAAAATGATGCGCTGTGTGGAAAACCCGTGGAAATCAGGGGGCGATGGATCGCCGGAGAGCGCGGAGCCGCCGGTAAACCTCGAATTTGTACGCCGACATAGCAACCGAGAGAGCCAGCCCCAGCAGCCCATCTTTCCAACCCCGGTACTGGACGAACCTTCTCCAAAACTCGCGCGCGGGCTGTCCCAGCAGGCTCCGCAGGCGCGCGCGTGTGCCGCCGGCATAGAGCGCCTGCGCTTCCAGGGGCGCGTATGCCCGTTGCTTTTCGATGAACTGCCCCCAGGAGCGGTAGTTATAGTGGATCAGGGGGTTCAGCAACGTGCAGGTCTCACCATCCGACATAGGAAGCTCGTGCACCTTGCGCGCCTCATCATAGCGCGTGCCTGCGCGCCGGAGGAGGCGCACCTGGTAATCAGGCCACCAACCTGTATGCCTCACTTCCCTGCCGAAGAAAATATTCCGCCTGGGCACGCGCCACGCGCCACACTCGCGTCCGTTGATGGCGTGCACTATCTCGCCGCATAGCTCAGGTGTTGCCCGTTCATCGGCGTCGATGAAAAATACCCATTCCGTGTCGGCGAGCAAGAGGGCGAAGTTGCGCTGGCCGGCGAAGTGCTCGAAGCGATTCGTCACCACGCGCTCGGCTGCGCGGTGAGCGGCTGCTGCTGTGGCTTCGTCCGCCTGGTGGTCCAGGACTACCAGGGTGCGCGCCCCGATGCTGTCCACCAATGGGCGAACGCTGGCGAAGCACGGCTCAAGGTCGTCGGCCTCGCGCCAGGCGAGAGCTATTACCGTCAGTGCAGAAGGTTGGTTATTCATGCGCAAGATGTCAGCATCAGCGTAAAGTACATGGGTTGTAGGGGCGGACCCGTGTGTCCGCCCTCTATAGGTG
>JBAURA010000084.1:0-5506 GCA_049580985.1 Chloroflexia bacterium | reverse complement strand
GTGCAGACCAGATTCTCAAGGTGTGAACCTAACCTTACACTTAAGGAACTTCCGTGTGAGGTTGGGTTTTGAGCGTCATTCTCGAGCAGTAATCGATATCGGCGTGAACTTAACTTCTTATGGAACTTCCTTAAGTAACAAGTTAAGTTTGTCCTCCCACCCCAGGCATCATTTACGTTTTAGGCTCTATCGTCCATCGTCCATCGTCCACCGTCTACCGTCCATCGCCCTCCGCAATCCAAAATCCGCAATCCACCCAGTACCCCTTTCCTACTCCATACTCGTTGACATGCACCATATGCCAACCTATAATGCTACTGAAGCAATGTACGAGTTCCTGCCCATCGGCTATATGTTACGTGGCCGCTACCGCATCCTGCGCGTGATCGGGGGCGGCGGCATGGGGGCTGTTTACAAATCCGAGGATACACGTAACGGCGGGATGCACGTGGCCGTCAAAGAGATGCGCACCGACATCGAGGCCCACAGCGCTCGCCCGCCCGCCGCCCAAACCGAGGAGGACCACGTTCGTGAGCGCGAGGAGCGTCGCCAGCTCCTCGAAGCGTTCCGGCGCGAGGCCCAGATCCTGAGCGACCTGCGCCATCACAACCTCCCCAGGGTTACCGACTTCTTCACCGAGGGTGGCAGGCCCTACCTCTGTATGGAATTGATCCCCGGCGAGTCGCTCGAAAAGAGGCTCGACCGCCTCCACGGCCAGCCGATGAACGAGGAGGAGGCGCTACAGTACGGAATCCAGATGTGCGAGGTATTGCAATTCCTACACACCCAGGATCCGCCCGTCATCTTCCGCGACGTCAAGCCCGCCAACATCATGATCATGCCGAACGCCCAGATCAAGCTGATCGACTTCGGCATAGCCCGTACCTATAAAGAGGGTAAGCGCAAGGACACCATGTCGATGGGCACAGCCGCCTATGCTCCGTTCGAGCAGTTTGGCAAGGGCCAGACCGACGCTCGCTCCGACGTATACTCGCTGGCGGCTACCCTCTACCACCTGCTGACCGGCAGACCCCCCACCCCAGCCACCACGCCCGCCAACCTGCGCGACTACAACCCACGCATCAACCCCAAGACGGAGATGCTCATCATCCGGGCGATGTCGAGGGACATGAACGCCCGGCCCCAGACCGCTCTCATATTGGAGCACGAGCTACGCGCCTGTTTGGGCAAGCCTTATACCGCGCCGGTGGGTGAGGAGCGCGCTTCGCTCATCCAGCCTCTGCCCGTAACCCCAGCCCATCCCAACTCGGGCCCCATCTCGCCCATCCAACCATTAGCCGCTTCCGGGCAGGGATCATACCCACATAACTCCAACCCAGGGCTTGCGATGCCCCCTACAGCGCCCACTCAACCCGGCATCCCCACCCAACCTGGCACGCCCGCCCAGCTCCCTCCCACGACCGATAGAGTCTGCATGGTATGTGGGGCTACCAACCAGGGCAAAGCCCATTTCTGCGGGCGATGCGGCGCGTCATTGGCGGGCAGGCCCCCAGGCAAGATCCAGGTGCTCGGCCCCAACGGCGTGCTGTGGGAGCGGCGCATCCTCGAAAACCCGTTCAACATAGGTCGCCGCAGCCTGTCGCGCCAGATATTCCCACACCTCGACCTCACGTACAACGACCCTGCCGCCTACGTATCCAGGCAGCACGCGCGCATCCTCTCCGACGCGGGCGGCTACTTCCTGGAAGACCTGGGGAGCGCCAACGGCACCTTCCTCAACGACCGCCGCCTGCCCGGCGGCGTCCCCACTCGCCTCCGCAACGGCGACCGGGTGCGCATAGGCAAAGTGCAATGCAACTTCACTCTGGGAGGATAGTTATCAGTTATCAGTTGTCAGTTGTCAGAGGTCTTTCGGTAACTGACAACTGACAACCGACAACCACCTCAAGATTGCGGATTGCGGATCTAGGCTGGTATAATGGGTTCTTGTGACTGAAGAGCACAATCCGCAAATACTCAGGAGGAAACTTCCTAATTGAACCGCCGCAATAACCGCACACGCTCCAATAGAAGCCACGTTCCCACGGCGCAGTCAAACGCGCTTCGTGGCGTGCTCTCGATATTAGCCCTGCTCCTTACGTTCGCCCTGGCATTTGGGTGGGGGGTGTCGCAGGCATCAGATTCCCTTACATCGCTCGCAGGCCCGCTTGCCCAGGCCACTGTTCCTGGGGAGTTCCCCACCGCTCCTCTGCCTGCTGCCAGTGGCGTCATCCCCGTTCCGTCCGGCGTGCCCTCCATCGGCCCTGCTACCGGCGAATCCCCCGGCAGCACCGGCTCAACCGCCGCTTCCGGTGGCTTCCCCTGGTTGCTGGTGGTTGTGCTGCTCGCGGTGGCGGCTCTTGGCGTGATCGCCGTGCTCATGATGCGCTCGCGCCGCGCCCCGGTCACAACCGCTGGCCCGGCGATGATGTCGCCCGATAGTGCTCGCACCAGGCCCACGGCCACGGCGGCTACTGCCACCACCACGGCTGATACAACCGATCTCAGGCCGGACGCCGGGGCCACCACCCCTATCGCTCCCCCTATCGCCGCTATCGAAGCCCCAGCGCCCACCCCTACCACTCTTACGTGCCCCAACTGCCAAACCGATAACGATTGGAACGAGAACTTCTGCCACGAGTGTGGACAGGACCTGCGCCCGGTGCGCGCGTCCATACTGGCCTCCATGGCCCCGCCCGCCGACGTGGTGACCGATGATATGCCCTACCTGGAGACCCTTGACCGCGCCGACGAGCAACTTGAGTACGTGCTTTCGCGCAGGCGCATCGTGATCGGCTCGGCGGCGGGCTGCGACATCATGGTAGACAGGTCCTTCGCGGCCAGCAGCGGTGTCGCGGCGCGCCATGCCCAGCTACTCCGCAACGACGATGGCTCCTTCTCGGTTACGGACCTCGGCGCGCCCACCGGCACCTTTATCAACGATACCCGCGTTGAGGCCAATACCGCTGCTCCGCTCTCCGATGGCGACCAGATCAGGGTTGGCAGTGTGCGCTTCGTCTATCGCGTTCCGTAGGCCAGACTACATTGCGGCACGAGCACGCCCATGTGTCCACCAGTAAGCATGACACGGAGTATAAATGAACAGGATACGCCGCACAGGTAAACAGCAAAGCCAGACCCCAGGTGAAGCCCCTAGCATTGTCCCAGACTCTGGGCTTGCTGCTGAGCAAGGAGATGTGCCGGGGCCTCAGGAGCAAAACCAGGCCGATCAGGACGCTCTCCTGGGCAGGCTACCCGATGGTGTGTCGCTGCCCGCGGATGCAAATGTGCCGGTGGCGGCGAATGGGGCTACGGATACCGTGCCGTCTGAGCCGGAGGTGCCTGTCCGCACCAGGCGGGGGGCGAAAGTTGTGCCGGAGGCCCCGGCTGAGCCTGCCGCCCAGGAAGCCATGCCCGAAGCGGTCGGCCTGGATGACGCCGGCCCTGGCCCTCTCACAGTGGATGATGAGGGTGCCGCCGTGCAACTAGCGGACGCACCAGCCGAGGAAACCGGGGTTACGGACTCCGCGCCGGTGATTGAGGGTGAGGAGACACTGCCGTCGACCGTCGTGGCCGATCTCGCGGACCGCGATACCGACCCCGCGCTTGACACCAGCCCTGAGCTTGCGTCCCTGGACCAGGAAGCGCTTACTTCCCTCCCTATCAACTTTGTGGTTGATAGCAAATACGTGATCGGGAGCCTGCTGCACCATGCGGAGGACCGCAACCTGTATCGCGTCTCCACGCGCAGGCAGCAGAAGTGCCCACAATGCGGGCGCATCTCAACTTCCAGCCTGTCGGATTGCCCTCAGTGCGGCATGGCGCTCGTAGGCCTGCCCGCCGCCGACTTCTACTTGATGGCCGAGAGCCACGGTCCTTCCGCCCTTATGCAGGACCCCGGCATAATGGAGCTTAATCTCTACCACCCCAATCTAGTGCCGGTGATAGACTTCTTCAGCCATAAGCCCTACGGCCACACCCGTTACTATGCTGTAGCCGAGCCTCGCCAGGGGGTGCGTCTAAGCCAATTGAGCCTCCCGCGCAGTGGCGGGCAGGTGCTGAACTGGGCCATGCAACTCGCCGACGCGCTCGACTATCTGCACAGCCGGGGCGTGGTTGGGGCGGGTGCCGAGTCGGATGACATCCTGGTGCAGGGCGACCGCGCCTCACTTGCCTCCCTACAGAATGCCCGCACCCATGTTGAGAGCGCCGACGAGATGACCCAGCAGCAGGTGATCGACCTGGCGCGGCTGGCGGGCACCATGTACGAGGCATACACCGGCCACCCCGCCGCTATGAGTCCCGAAGGCATCCTACCCATGCCCTCTTCGGCCCCTGAACAGGTGGGGCACGCCTTCCGTACCGCTATCGAGCCTGCGCAGGGGATCGCCCCTCCCGTGAGTGCTGCCCGCTGGCGCGACCTGCTGGCGGTCGCCCTCGAAGCGGTGGCCGAGCTTGAGAGGCCGGGCACGCCCGTTGCCTTCACAGCCGCCGGGCTTACCAATGTGGGCCGTCTGCGCGACAACAACCAGGACTCCTTCGGCATGGCCGAGTTCGTCCAGGGCAGCGCCGAGCGCCCACTACGCATAGGTCTCTACGTGGTCGCTGACGGCCTGGGCGGGCATAAAGGCGGTGAGATCGCCAGCGCGTTGGCCATCCAGGCTTTCTATGGCGAGGTGCTGTCCCGCGTCGTGTCGTCGTTGGTGGTGGCCCCGGCAGAGCGCGCCTCCCTTAACAACGAGTCGATCTTTGCCGGGATGGTGCGCGCCGTGCAGTCGGCCAACGAGCGCATCTACCGGGCCAGGGACAACCGCCAGAACGACATGGGCACCACCATAGTGGCAGCCCTGGTGGCGGGCGGCAAAGCATATATCGTGAACGTGGGCGACAGCAGGCTCTATCACTATGCCAGGCCGCGCGGCTCAGCCGAAGCCGCCGTGCGCGAGACCGCGCCCATCTTCAAGGGCACAACTCCGCTCGCGGGCACGGCCCCCCTTCTGCCTCTCGTCGCCACCGAGCCACCCGCCGATGTGGAGACGGAGGAAACCGAAACCCAGATCGACAGGAGCGAATACACTCTCAGCCAGGTGTCCGTTGATCACTCGCTGGTGCATCGCCTGGTCGAACTGGGGCAATTGGACCCTGAAGAGGCCAAAGTCCACCCACACCGCAACTTCATCTACCGCTCGTTGGGTGGACCCCCGCCGGTGGAGGTGGACACGTTCGTGCGCACCCTCCAACCGGGCGACCGCATCCTCCTCTGCTCCGACGGCCTCAACAGCATGGTAGAAGATGAGCTAATCGAGGGCGTGCTTGCTGCCGCCGACGACCCCAACGTAGCCGCTCATAAGCTGATCGAGCTAGCCAACGAAGCAGGCGGCCACGACAACATCACCACCATAGTGATTGACGTCACCGACTACCTGCCCATGGCCGATCACCCCACCGCGTTGAATAACATGTAACTAATTCCATTGAAAATCAGCAGAAGGGACCGCCTCTGGCG
>JBAURA010000083.1:0-6383 GCA_049580985.1 Chloroflexia bacterium | reverse complement strand
GCCAGGCGCAGTGGGTGGATCGCGCCCTGATCGTATGACAAGGCATGGAAAATGGGGCCGTTTGCAAACGGCCCCATTTTCCATGCCTTGTCATACGATCAGGGCGCGATCCACCCACTGCGCCTGGCGACTTCCGATCCCAGCAGGCCCAGCAGGACCTCGTTCCTGGTGCCCGCGAACTCCAGGTGATATTCGAAGCGGTTGCGCTCAAAATATTGCACCAGGTAGCCGTTCTCGACCATCTCGGCGGAGATCGGATAGCCGAAGATCGCCAGCCCGCCGTTCTCATTCCAATACTTGAGGAACTGGCCTTTCAGCGAGTGCTTCGTCGCCTCGAAGTAGACCTGGTTGGGAGTGATCTGCACGGGGGCTTCGGGCTGGAACACCGTGCCCCTCGTCACTTCCACTCCCAGCAGGCCCATCAGCACCTCGTTCTTGGTGCCGCTGAACTCAGGGTGGAACTCGAAGCGGTTGCGCTCGAAGAACTGCACCGTATACGTCTTGCCGTCGGTGGCGCTCACGTCCTGGAACTCCTCCGAGAGCGGATAGCCGAAGATTGCCAGCCCGCCGTTCTCGTTCCAGAACTTGAGGAATGGCCCCTTGAGCGTATGCCCCACCTCAGGGAAGTAGACGATCTGAGCAGTGTTGGTGAGAGGCGGCACCCGGTCGAAGGCCCTGGGCCTCGGCTGCGGGATCAGAAGATCGATAGTCTTGACGTCGCCAGCCGTCCCGTCCACCTGCACGGTATATGGGCCGATGCGCACGCCATTCGGTCCCACCGCCGACAGCGCATAGAAGCCGGAAGCCAGGTTGGCGAAGTTGAATACCCCGCTCGCATCGGTCTGGGCCGAGACCTCGGGCGCGTTCACGCCTAGCGCGGGTTGCAGGTAGACTGTGACCGTGCCGGGGGCCGCGCCGCGCACCGTACCCCTGATAGCCGATAGCCCTACGCTGCTGCTCGACACTACCGTCAGGTCAACGCCGGCCTGGCGATTGCTCGCCGTGCCCCTGGCAATCAGCTTGGCAGGGCCGAGCGGCACATCCTTCGGGAGCGCCACCTCCGCCCGGAAGCCACCGGCGGCATCGGCCTGTGCCGTGCCTATACCCCTGGCTGCCGCACTGGCGGGGGCCTGTACGCTGATATCGACGGTTTCGTTGGGCTGGAAGCCGGAGCCAATCAAAGCAAGCAGGCCACCGGGAGCTACCGTAGTGCTATCAACCTGGATCGTGGTGGGTAGCGACGGGACCGCCGTAGCACTGCCGCCGGGCTGGTTGGTGGGTTGCGGGATCGGCGTGGGGGTGCGCGTCGGGAGCACGCCGCCGCCCGCGATCTGCTGGGCCAGCTGGACCGCCTTCTGCGCGTTCAAGCGGCCACGGCCAGTGTATTCATCCCAACCCGCCGGGCCGATGTCGTCCGACGAGTCTTCCAGGATGAAGCGTACCTGGTCCGCTGTGAAGCCAGGGTTGATCGACCACACGAGAGCCGCCGCGCCCGCCACCATCGGGCAGGCGAACGAGGTGCCGTTGCCGTACTCGTAGCCGTTGTCCAACGCGGTGCTGAGCATACCGACGCCGGGCGCGGAGATATCGACGTATGGTCCATAAGAGGAGAAGCCGGTGGCGGCATCATGCCTGACCGTGGCGCCCACAGCCATAGCGGTGTCATAGGCCGCCGGGTAGTGCGGCAGGCCGTCGGGCGTGTTGCCGGCGGCGGCCACGAAGAGCACGTTCCTGTCGTGGGCGTACCGAACGGCGTCGTCCTGGATGTCGCTCGTCTCGTCGCCGCCTAGGCTGACGTTGAGTATGTTCGCGCCGTGGTCCACGGCCCAGCGAATACCCGCCGCCACCATCTCGTCGGTGCCCTCGCCCTGCGGCCCGCCCAGCACCTTGATCGGCATGATCCGCGCGCCCCACGACATACCGGCGATCCCCTCGTCGTTGTTGCCGACGGCTGCCGCGATACCGGCGGTCATGGTGCCGTGCCCGTTGTCGTCGTAGGGGTCGTTGTCATTGTTGTAGAAATCGTAGCCGCCGACCGATTTGCCCCCCAGGTCGGGGTGGTCGTAGGCCGTGCCGGTGTCTATGATCGCGATGGTTATGGCGTCCGAGCCTGTGGTCACGTCCCACGCCTCCTCGGCGTGCACCTGCGTAACGTACCACTGCTGGCGCGCCACATACTGCTCGTCATTGGGTACCAGGTCCACCGAATAGATGCGGTTGGGGTGAGCATAGCCCACCAGGCCGGTCGCTTCCAGGGCGGTCGCGGCGGCCTGCGCATCGAAGCGAGCGCCGTCGCTGCTGGTCAGCTTGTACACGCCCGGCAATAGCTCGCTGCCCACGCTGAGGCCGAAGCAATCCATCAGCTCGCCCAGCCTGGGCGCGTCCAGGGCCTCCCTGGAGGGGAGCTTGACCATAAGCTCGCCCGGCACATAGTCGAGGCCGAGGCTGCGCGCCAGGTCAATCGAGCGTGCGCCATCGGAGCTAGAAGCAGCCTCGGCGCGATGGGAAGGGCTGAAGATCGTGGAGGCCTCGGTCCTCTGCGCCGTGCTCAAGGCGATGGCGGGCAGGGAAAGGGCCGGCACAAGCAAAGAGAGGATTAATCTACCGGCGCGCCGCACCCCGACGCTACTGAGTATTCGCATGTATCATACCTTTCAAACAAGAATATGGGAGGAAGCTAATCGCACGCTATACAACGCACGATAGCACACCTCGGCTTCGCCGGGATGCGATCCCGAACAACATCTATGCTTACAATGCGGCTCACTCACCAGCCAAAGACGAACAGAGAAAGCTGGATTGCATGAGTCTTATGCAAGCGCATACTAAACAGAGGACTATCGTTTGCCGCTTACCGCTAGTATACCAAATATCATCAGTGTTGTGGGTCGGAAGTCCCGTGGGGACGGTAGAACCGAGAACGCCTTGCAAAACCTTCTGTAGGGGCGAGGCATGCCTCGCCCTGCTCATGCGAGATTTACGTTTTGAACTGCCTGCTTAGCCCAGCGCGCAAGCCTTCCGGTTAGCACACCACCCAGGCGAAAGTTCCGTAGGGACGGCAGAACTTAGCCCACGGCGCAAGCCCTGTGGTCCTGTGGTCAGCCAGAGAAAATGCCCAAGCCCCGGAGGGGCGTAAGAGCATCGCATTTCTGTATCGGTAAACACCTCTCTGCTCTTACTCCTCTCCGGGGCTACAATCTCAGGCGGTGGGCGAGCCACAGAGTTTGCGCCCTGGGCTAAGTTCTGCCGTCCCTACGGGACTTCCTCCCCTATCTATAGGCAAGACAGCCCGCGTAGGCGGGCTTCGCCAACGTAGCACGTGGATTTATCCGCCGTGCGATCTCGCCCAACATCCCATTACCTCATTAACCCACTAATCTTCATCAATCGGCGGGTGTCTCTAGCGTAGCGCAAACACATACACCCCATCCTTATGAAACACAAGCTGCGTGAAGTCACTGGCAAGCATCACCGGCACGCTGAGCGCCCCGCCACGCGAGCCGGCGTAGACGTGCGTCACGCCCTCATTCTTCAGCGTCTGCCAGTTCTCCGGCGTCATCTCGTCATTGAACGGCTCGTACGATATGAGATAGAGCACCCTATCCAGGTAGGAGGGGTCGGCCAGTCGCTCGTTATACGCAGGCAGTGGCGGGACGGTAGTAGACACCCCCGACACCAGCGGGATCCACGTGCCGGCGTCAGAGCCATAGACATTCGTGCGTGCCCACCCGAACGCGAACGGATTGGCAAGCACGATAGCGTTGCGAGGCAGGTTGTCGCGCATCCAGGTGAGGGCTTCGCGGTCGGCATGCGCGACGTATGGCTTGCCATCGATATTGGCGGCTATGGGCATCGCTATCGCCAGCGCCACGAGCAGGAGCGCCACCATAGAGGCTGCCCGCGACGCCGTGCGCCAGGCGCGCGCACCCCCCCCCGGAAGCGAATTGCCAGCCGACAGCACCCCCCGTGCCCCCGCTTCCAGCGCGAACCCCGATAGCAGCGCGAGGGGCAACCAGAGGCTTTGCACCCACGTCTTAACGTCCAGGTAGCCCGAATAAGGCAGGCGAAAGCCGGGCGCCAGCCAGTCCAACAAATAAGGGTTGGACCACACGCCAAGCAACGCCCACGCCCCCGACACCAGCAGCAGGGGCCACACTCGCTGCTTCACCGCCAGCGCCAGGCCCGCCGCGCCCAGGAGATACAACACCCACATGGTCGGGTGGTTGATAAAGCCTGCCATGTCACCGGGGTCGTAGTATTGCCGGCTCGCCTCCGTGTCGCGCCCCACGAGGTGGCTGTGGAAGTTCCCGGCCAGATTCAGGAGCCAGGGGCTGAGAGCCGCCAGCGTGAGCAACGCCAGCAAGCCCGCCCGCCTGAGGAGCGCCACGGGAGACACCTCCCCCGCAGCAACCGCACCCCCCGCCTTGCCACGTCGCCGAATCACGCCTCCAAGCAGCATGCCTCCCACGTACAGGCCGAACATCACGGCGAAGATCATAGCGATCCTGTAGTGCGTCAGGAAAAGGCCCGCCACCCCTATCACCCCCAGGATGTACGGGCCGGACCTATCAATTGCGGATTTTAGATTGCGGATTTCGGATTTTGGGTCCGCCGCAATCTGTAGCGCCGGACCCACCGTCGTACCACCGCCGTTACCCTTATCTATCCGAAATCCGAAGTCCCAAATCCGCGATACAAGCACCCACGCCACGGGTAGCAGCGCCAGCCCGAGACCCTGCGTGTAGCGGCTCCAGTTCACGTAGTAAGCAGGAAAGATGCACACCAGGCCGGCTAGCGTGCCCGCGATCAGGCCAGCCCACCTGTTGCCCAGGGCTTGCCAGGCAAAGAGGGTCATGCTCAGCACGGGCAGCGTTATTCCGAGCTGCCCGACATGCGGCATCAGCAAGAGCAGGTCTTCCGGCGTTGTCTGGCCCGTGAGCCAGGCCACGCCCGCCACCAGCGAATGGAACCCATAATGGTACGTGAAAGACGACAGCGGCGCGTAAGGCTGGTAGTCACCCGGCAATCCTCCACTGTCGAGGATCATGCGTGCAATGAGAGTGTGGTGGTAAGCGTCGAGGCCCATACCGGCGGGCGCATCCCGCAGGGAGAGGAACCGCACAGCCAGAGTCAGCACAAACACCGTGCCGAGCAAGCCCCAGAATACAACATCCATCGGGAGCAGGCGCAAGCGGTCCCTGAAGGTGCTTGCCCCCTGCCCCGCCGGCATCGGTCCGGGCTGTGCTCCTCCGCCCGTGCGCCCCGCACGCACGCCCCTGTATATGGCCCACCCGAAGGCCGCGCCCGACAGCACAACCACTATCCACGTCCCCGGCCCACCCAACGGCAGGCCCGCGGACCTCATCACCAGCAACAGCACCGGCAGGGCCAGCGCGGTAAGGCCGGGGGCGGCGAGCACGCTCTGGCCCCAGGTCAGCCCGGACGGCAGCCACGACAGGAGGGCCAGCCCCGGCAAGAACAGCAGAGACATACACGCAAGGAGAGCAAACAGATTGCCCGTAAGGGTCGATAGGGTGTCCGCCAGCAGGTCGGCCAGCCCGTACTTATAGTAAGCTGAGATCACCAGGTCGCCTTCCTGCGCGCCCTCGTCGGTGTACATGCTGCCCGACGAGATCATATCGAACGTGTTGTAGCGCAGGCCAAAAGCCCCGCTAATCGGCATGTCGGTGGCCTGGAACACCAGCGTATAGGTCATGCCGCCGGAGTTGGAAATTGCTGGGAACTCCACCGACAGGAAGGGGTCGCGGCTGAAGCTTGTGGACCCAAACGGCGCGCTGTAGAGCACCCGGCCCGTGAGGCCATCCCCTTCGAGTAGCCGCACCTCGCCGGGAGCCGACAGGTTAGGCCGCGTGGCGAGTTGCACGTCGATCCGGCTCAGGTTATCCCTGGGCGCGCGGAAGCTCTGGCCGATCAAGTTGGTGGTCGAAGTGAAGCTACTGGCGTTGTACTGGTGCTGCTCAAGGGCGCGCAGCTCAACCCCGCCGGAGAGACTAAGCAGCGCCACGAGACCGGCGGCCAGCAGCAGCACAGGAGTGAGCCACAGTAGGAGCGCACGTACAGGCGGCGGTAGCGGGCGTCGAATCGCCCTCCAGGCCGCTTTGAACCCAATGCCGAAAGCGCCGAGAAATGGGGCAGACCCATGTCTACTCTTGCCCACCGAACCATTCCCGACCGGACGCACAGGTACTTGCATTGAAACTACGCCTTACGCCTCACGTTTTACGTTTCACGCTTCCACTATCTCCCTGGTGGAGAAAGTAAGCGGCTGCAAGCCTTCCCGCGTCAGCAGATACGTATCCTCGATGCCGATAGCGCCGCGCCCCTCGAAGATCAGCTTCGGCTCGATGGCGAGCACCATGCCC
>JBAURA010000082.1:0-2087 GCA_049580985.1 Chloroflexia bacterium | reverse complement strand
CCCCTATGCGAGCGAGCATTTGCTTGAAGCTTTCTCCGGGCTGCTGGTCGGCGGCAGCCGTTTGCCGGACAAGCTCTTCTTGTTGGGCCGGCGTGGGCCAGATACCTTCCTTTTGAGCTTGCTGCTTGATGACTTCCATGTTGATCAACTTGTCGAGCGAGTCGTATTTGAGGGTATCGAGAGCGCGCGTGCCGGTGATGGTGCTCGGATCGAAAAAGGCCGAGAAGAGGGGATCGTTCAGGGCGTTGTTCCGGTCGATAGCCTCTCGCTCGTCAAGCTCGCGCTGGTAGATTGGGACGCCGTTGACGGTGGCGACGGTAGCGCCGGTGGGCAGGTCGTCGGGCACTCCGTCGTCGCGGGTCAGCAAGTATGTAACACCCACGGCGATGGCGAACGCCAGCACCGCGATGGCTACGAAGAAGGGCAGCAGCGGCAGCCAGCTACGCCGAGGCTTCACTTCGGGCAGGGCATAGGACGCGCGCCGCCTGGTCTTGATGGTCGCGGCCCCTGCTCCCGCACGACCTCCGGGCCTGGGCGGACGCGGCGGGCGCGGAGTCTCTCTGGGTGGCGCGGCCTTCGGCTTAGGAGCAGGTGCAGGCTGCTCCGCTCGTGCAAGCCTGGCATCCAGTTTGGCGCGCCGGTTGGGGTCTACGAGCGTATCGCGCGCGTCGTTGAGGGCGTTGAGGGCGTCGATAGCGTCGGCATGGCCCTCCTGCGCGCGTGGCTCGTATTCATCAAAGAGCGCGTCGTAGGCGTCCTCGATCTCGGAGACCGAGGCGCTGGGGGATATTCTCAGTATCTCGTATGGATTCATAGACATGGACGAAGGACGAAAGACGAAAGACGATAACGACGGTTCATTTGTTGGCCGGTTCTTCGAGGGAGAGGACGGCCATGAACGCTTCCTGGGGTATTTCTACGCTGCCTACCATCTTCATGCGGGCCTTGCCCTCTTTTTGCTTTTCGAGGAGCTTGCGCTTGCGCGAGATGTCGCCGCCATAGCACTTGGCAATGACGTTCTTGCGCATGGCGGCGATTGTTTCGCGGGCGATGATCTTGCTGCCGACGGCAGCCTGGATGGGGACTTCGAACATCTGGCGGGGGATGAGCCTGCGCAGGCGGTCGACCAGTTGCCGGCCCTGGTACTGGGCCTTGTCGCGGTGCGTGATGATGCTGAGGGCGTCGACGGGCTGGGCGTTGACCAGGATATCGAGCTTGACTAGCTCGGCTTCTCTGTATTCCGCCAAATGGTAGTCGAGGGAAGCGTAGCCCTGGGTGCGCGACTTCAACTGGTCGTAGAAGTCCACGATAAGCTCGCCCAGCGGGATCTCGTATTCGAGCACCACGCGCTCTTCATCAAGGTAGTCCATCTTCTTATAGGCGCCGCGCCTGCTGGTTACCAGGTCCATGATCTGGCCGATGTAGCGGGTAGGGCTGACCACGCTGATGCGCATCCACGGCTCTTCGATAGCACGGATGTTGCCAGGCTCGGGCATATCGGCGGGGTTGTCCACGATGGTGCGAGTGCCATCCGTCTTTGTAATGAAGTATTCGACGTTGGGGGCGGTCATGAGCAGGGTAAGGCCGTACTCGCGCTCCAGGCGCTCCCTGATGATCTCCATGTGCAGGAGGCCCAGGAAGCCGCACCGGAAACCGAAGCCGAGAGCCACGCTGGTTTCCGGCTCGTACACCAGGGAGGCGTCGTTGAGATGCAGGCGGTCCAACGCCTGCCGGAGGTTCTCGTAATCGTCGCTATCGACGGGGAAGATGCCGGCGAATACCATAGGCTTCACGGGGCGATAGCCGGGGAGCGGCTCGGTGGCGGAACGGCGGAGGTGCGTGATCGTGTCGCCCACCTGGCAGTCGCGCACTACCTTGAGGCCGGTGGCAATGTAGCCTACCTCGCCCGTCTTCAACTCTTTGATAGGGGTGAGGTCGGGCGCGAAGATGCCAATCTCCTGTGCCTCGGTGGAGGCATTGGTGGACATCACCAGCAGGGGGTCGCCGGTCTTGACCTCTCCATCCACGATCCTGACGTAGGCGATCACGCCTTTATAAGCATCGTAGTGGCTGTCGAATACGAGGGC
>JBAURA010000081.1:0-5489 GCA_049580985.1 Chloroflexia bacterium | reverse complement strand
GGATTGCGGATTGATGGGGGGTGGATTAGGAGGGGGTTAGTGGGGGTGGGGGTGTTGTTGGTGGGGGTGGGGTTGGTGTTCAGCGTGCGGGGGTATGGGGTGCTTTATTCGGAGAGGACGCAGGTGAAGGCGTGGCAGGAGCTGGCTAGCACGCTGCCGGAGCGCGCGCCGGTGGTGACGGACGATTGGTGGCTGCCGCTCAACCTGGCGGCGGTGTTCTATTCGCGGCCTATCATGCTGGCGCGCGGGGATGAGCAACTGGCGGAGTGGGTAAGTGAGATGGAGGGGAGAGGGGTACGCGAGTTCGCGTTCATGAGCGATAAGCCTGAGGTGTTCGAGGGGGATTGGCGAGAGAGGGTGGCGGGCCTGGAGGCTGTGGGTGGGGTGGTGGAAGTGCGGGGGATCTGGATGCAGAGGTTCAGGTTTGGGGGAGAGTGAAACGTAAGACGTAAGACGTAAGTGACGAGTGGCGAGTGGCGAGTGGCGTGGTTACGTTTTACGCGTCGATTAGCTCTAGTGTCTTTTGTAGGATGGTGGCGGCTATTACGCCTATGGCGAGTCTGCCGTCTATGGTGATGATGCGCTCGCCTGCTTCGCGGGCTTCGTCTACAAGTTGGAGGTAGTGGGCGTAGACGGGGCGAAGGCGTTCTTCGGTTTCGTACAGTTCTACGTAGTGGCCACGGGAGGCGATGCGGGCCTGGCTTATCTCCGGGGGTGCGTCGATGAAGAAGGTCACGTCGGGGGCTATGGAGCGCCGGTTGAGGGCGCGGACCCACTCCTGTCCGAGGGCAGCGCCCTGGTAGGCGTAGGAGGAGAGGCGATAGCGGTCGCAGACGACGTGCGTGCCTGCTTCGAGCCTGGGGAGGATGTCGGTGTGGAGGTGGTCGAGGCGGTCGGCGGCGAAGAGGAGGGCCACTACGTCTTCGCCGAGGGGTTGAGCGGGTGGGATGACGAGGCGGTGGGTGAGGACCTGGCGGATGAGGGAGCCGATAGGGCCGGCGGTCGGCTCCTTGGTGGCGATGGCACGGATGCCTCGGCTGGAGAGGCCGGAGTTGAGCAGGGCGGTCTGTGTGCTGATGCCTGCCCCGTCCGGCCCTTCGAGCACGATAAAGAGACCTCTCTTGTTGTTTGATGCGGTGTCCGCCATGTGCGCCTCCTCCTGGGGGTGGTGAGATTATAGCATAGGGATTGGGGATTAGAGGTTAAGGGATTAAGGGGTTAAGGGGTTAAGGGATTAAGGGGTTAGGGATTGAACCACAAAGACGCAGAGGGCACAAAGAGATCAGGAAGGATGGTGGGGAAGGGGAGAGGTGGAGGGTGAGGAGGGTTATAGGGGGTGCGTTTTTGCGTTTCGCGTTTTGCGCTGGTGTATGACGTATGCCGTATGGTGCATGAGGTATGTTGAGCGGGTTGCCCACCCCTGGTAAAGGCTTTATACTCTAATAGGGTTTGCTTGTGAGAGGAAGAGGAGTGCGCCGTCGAAATATACTTGGGGTGTGGATAGACGACTGTGACGAGGGTGGGGCGGCCAATGCAATGGCTGCGTTCCTTCGGGAGCAGCCGGCGCGGCTGCATCACGTGTGCACTGTGAACCCTGAGTTTGTGATGGAGGCGCGGGCGAACCCCGCTTTCAAGAAGGTCTTGAGTGGCGCGGACCTCTGCACACCGGATGGGGTGGGGATCATCCTGGCGGGCAGAGTGCTGAGAAAGCCGTTCAGGGGGCGCGCGACGGGTGTGGGGCTGACCAACCGGCTGGGGGCGCTGTCGGCGGGGGAAGGGTATTCGCTCTTTCTGTTGGGCGCGGCACCTGGCGTGGCGGCGGCGGCGGCGGCCGTGCTCCAGAAGCGATATCGCGGCGCGAGGATAGCGGGCACGTACGCAGGCTCGCCGGCGGATGCCGACTGGCCGGATATACGCGAGAGGCTGTGGTCAACCCGGCCCGATGTGCTGTTGGTGGCCTATGGCGCGCCTAAGCAGGACCTGTGGATAGACGCGTATAGGGATGAGATGCCTGACAGCGTGAAGCTGGCTATGGGCGTGGGGGGGGTGTTCGACTACCTGTCGGGAAGGGTGCGGCTCGCCCCGGCCTGGATGCGGAGGGTTGGCCTTGAGTGGCTTTTCAGGCTGGCGATGCAGCCGTGGCGCTGGCGGCGCATAGCGCGAGTGTTGGGGTTTGCTTTATTGGTGATCGGGTCAGGGATCAGGGGTCAGAAGTAAAACGTAAAACGTAAGTGGCCCGGCTACTGATCCCTGGTCCCTGGTCCCTGATCCCCGGAGAAGCGATGGCAACGACAGATTTTAGCAACTATGACCCGGAGATACCGTTATATTGCGCGAACCACCCGAACGTGGAGACTTACCTGCGGTGTGGGAAGTGCGAGAAGCCGATATGCGCGCGGTGCCGGGTGAGCACGCCGGTGGGGTTCAGGTGCTTCCAGTGCGCAAACCTGCAGGTGCTGCCTACATATGCCGTGAGCACAGATTACTATGTGAAGAGCGCGGTCGCGGGGCTGCTGGTGGCTGCTGTGGGTGGGGTGCTGATGGGGGTGTTCCCGGCGTTCGAGTTCTGGTTCGCGCTGGCGATGGGGATCGGGGTGGCGGAGGGGGTAGCGCTGGCTGCCAACCAGAAGCGGGGGCCGGGCTTGCGGGCGGTGGCGATGCTTTCGATTGCGTTCGGGTTCATAGTGAGCCGCCTGGTGCTGCCGCTAGGATGGTACAACCTTATTTTACTTGGCGGCATAAACAGACCGCTGGGTGGTGGCCTGCCGTTCCTTGACCGGATGCCATTCGAGATCAATCAATACACGATCCTGTGGCTGTTGATGGCGCTTTTCCTGGCGTTCCAGAGGCTGAAGTGAGGAGTTGTCGGTTGTCAGTTGCCGGTTATCAGTTGTCAGTAAGGGATCTGCAACCGACAACTGACAACCGACAACTGACAACTGACAACCGATAATGACTACACTCAAGCATGGCATAAATGTAGCGGCGCGGCGAGTGCTGGAGAGCGTGATCGAGCGGTTCGGCGGGGTGCGCGTGCTCGTGGTGGGGGACCTTATACTCGACAAGTATACGGTGGGGAAGCCTACGCGCCTATCGCGGGAAGCGCCTATCCCGGTGCTTGAGTTTTTGAGCGAGTATACGGTGCCGGGAGGGGGCACCAGCCCGGCCTGTACGGTGGCCTCGTTGGGGGGTAGAGCGCACCTGGCGGGTGTGATCGGGGACGATGGAGAAGGGTTAGAGCTTAGGCGCGAACTGGAGCAGTACGGGGTGAATACCGAGGGGATCGTGGTGGACGGCTCGCGGCTCACGGTAGCCAAGAGGCGGATCGTGGCTCGTGTCACCCCTACCATGCTACAGCAGGTGGCGCGGGTGGACCAGATCGACCGCAGGCCGATAAGTGGCGCGGTGGAGCGCGCCCTGATAGCTTCAATCGAGAAACTGCTGCCGGGGTGTGACGCGATCCTGCTCAGCAATTACAAGAGCGGCACGCTCACGCCTGGGGTGGTGGCAAGCGCGGGGAGGCTGGCCGCGCAACTCGGTAAGCTGTCGACCGTTGACTCGCAGGGAGACCTGCAAAACTTCCGGGGGTTTGGGATTGTCAAGTGCAACCAGCCTGAGGCGGAGGAGGCCCTGCGCAGGCCGCTCAGGAGCGAGGAGGATTTCAGGAGGGGGCTGGGTGAGTTGCTCGACAGCCTGGAGGCGCGCTCGGTAATAGTGACGCGGAGCGCGGATGGGATGTCGGTCATGTCGCGCGAGGGTGGGTACTGCCATATCCCGGTGACGAATACGTCGGAGGTGTTCGACGTGACGGGGGCGGGGGACACTGTGATCGCGCTGGTGACGCTGGCGGTGGCGGCAGGGGCGGACCTGTTCGAGGCGGCGCGGCTGGCGAACTACGGCGCGGGGGTGGTGGTCCGCAAGTGGGGGAACGCGGTGCTGAAGCCGGATGAGCTGCGGGCGGCTTTGCGTGAGTGATATGCCGTGAGGAATTCACCGCAGAGGCGCGGAGAGCGCGGAGGTTCGCTGAGGTTAATTATGGGGGTTGTTGATGGGGAGCATAGGGTGAGAGAGTGGGGCGATCTCGGGGATCAAGGAGAGCGCCCGCCGATTGAAATCGGGGGCTACGCAAACGAAGTCCGCCTTCGCGGACTGTATCCCCACTTGTTAGTCATCGTGGGGTTGGGGATTATGAGGATAGACGAAGTAAACATTATGTGTGAGGAAGGGGAGCGCACGGCGGATAAATCCGCGTGCAACGTCAGCGAAGCCCGCCTGCGCGGGCTGGGGATGGGTGGTGTTATTGGGGTTGTATTGCTTGTTGTTTTGATGCTGGGTGGGTGCGATGGCCCGGGGGCGGCGCTGTCGAATGTGAGGGCGTCGACGGATAAGATCGTGCCGGGGTCTGTGGGGGTGGGCAAGCCGCCGGGGGTGGTGCAGGTGAGCTACAGGCTTGGACGCGAGGCCGATGTGGTGGCTACGCTCGACGGGCCGGAGAAGGCGGCTATCTTCGCGGGGAGACAGAAGGCGGGCGATCACGTGTTGCGGTTCAACGGCACAACGGCCTCGAATGACGAATCGGGCGAGTACCGCGTGGTGCGGTCGGTGGTGCCCGCGGGTGCGTACAGCATAAGTATCGCGGCGGGGCAGATTAGCGAGACGGTGCGATTTTCGGTGGAGGCGGTGGCCGAGGAGGTGCCCACGCTGGCGAACGTCACTCTGTTTCCGCGGACTATTTCTCCGAACCAGGACGCATTAGACGACGTGGCCGAGCTGACTTTTCGGACCGATATGACAGTCACTCTCTCAGCAAGCCTGTATGATGGGCGGGGGAAGAGGACGCCGGTGCTCGCGCCTACAAAAGAGGGGCCTGGGGAGCAGAGCCTGGTGATCGACGGCAAGGATACGCTGGGCGAGCCTCTGCCCGATGGGGTGTATACGGCCACCGTGCGCGCGGACGACAACCTGGGCAACCGTGTCGAGGCGCGCGTGCCGATTACTATCGAGGCGGGGGGCGTGCCTGGGATAACGATATTGAGCGTGGAGATGACGCCCCGGCAGATCATAGCAGGCGGAGAGATCAGCGTCACGATAAGGGTGAAGAACACGGGCAACGTGCCGCTCAGGACGCAGGGGCCGGACCCCGGCTTCATGTACAGCACGAACGACAGCTACTCGTCGATAGAGGGTGGGAAGTGGGTGGACAAGGCGGGACTGTGGCGCGTGGGGGTCGATTGGGATGGGAACAGCGGTGGGGGTGGGGCGTATCGCTACCCGTTCAGGTGGGGGTTTGGCGAGACGCTTGAGCCTGGGGAGGAAGCGATCACGGGCGGCAAGATTCGCATTTTGAAGCAGGAGCGCACTATGTGGTTTTACACGGGCGTGCTGCAAGAGGGCGTGCGGATAGTGCTCGACCGATTGGCGCGGACGGGTATTGGGGTTGATTTCTAGGAACTCTTCCAGAAGGAACCCGTAGGGGCACCCCTTGTGGG
>JBAURA010000080.1:0-17897 GCA_049580985.1 Chloroflexia bacterium | reverse complement strand
GGTATGGGAAGAGGGCACCCACAAGGGGTGCCCCTACGATTTCATTGGTCTGATAGGTGCTCCAAACACGAACGTCGCCATAACTTACGACACATCACGCGCAATTTATCGGCAAATTTCGGCGGATGAAGCTACTGTGCCTTCCAGTAGCTTCTCGACAATTTCAAAGTCGATCTGCTCGGGCCTTCGGTACCGTATGCAGCCCTTCCCGACATCCTTCAGCCGGTCACGGTACCTATGCACGACATCCTTCTTGAGCACGTAGAATGAGATGTAGTTTTTCTGGCTATTGAAGCTAACTTCTACTACGCCATCCTTGCTATACGACGGCATCCCATACCCCATGCTTTCTTCGTAACCTTCTAATGTCGTAAGGCACAGTCGTTGAAGCTTAGTGAGTGCCGCAAGCCGTTCCGGTGGCACGGTTTCCAAGTATGCATCGACTGTCGCTGCTGTGCTTTGCATAAATCATTGCCCTTTCCAACAGTATGTAGGCTCTAATACTCACAGGAGGAACGAAAGTTCCTCTCGCGCGCCCGGCGAGAGAAGATCGAGCGCAGCCAACGCTTCCTTAGCGTCCTGGTCGTACATCTCTATCGCCATGCTCGCGAACTCTATCCCCCCCGCCTCCACGATGGCCCGCCGCAGGGCCTCCTCGTCTTCGTCCTGTGTGCGTGGCGCGCCAAATGCAACCTGTAGGGGGTTCGGAGTCTCGTTCTCCTCTCGTAAAGTGTAAACGATAGGGAGGGTGCGCTTGCGCCTGCCGATGTCGGTCTTAGGCCCGCTGAAAACCGGGGGCAGGTTGCCGGTAGACACCTCGTGCGGCAAGACGTCGCGTATATCGTTGGCGATCTGGGCGATGCCGCCCGCGCGCTTCCCCAGGCGTGCGAGCAAGGTCAGCGCCTCGGAGGGCGCGCCGGCCATGACACCGCCCATCATGAGCGCACCGGAGATCAGCGCCCCCGCCTTCTTCTCGCTCATCTCCCCGCTCATCTGGGGCGTGACTTCGTCCAGGCCCATATCCTCATATAGCATATCGAGGTGCTGGCCCACCGCCGCTTCCACCAACAGGTCCTGGAGAGCGCCAAGAGCAGCCAGGGCGCGGTCGTAGCCCTCCTGGGCTGCCCACACGAGCACCTGCTGCGACATCACCAGCATAAGGCTGGCGGTGTTGAGCGCCTGGCCCGCACCATATTCGGAGATCACGGGGCTGGGGTCGCCGTCGGTCCAGTCGTCTATGAGGTCGGTGGCCGCCACCATTATCTCCAGAGCGACGGCAGCGGGGAGCGCACGACGCCACGTGTGCCGTTCCGAGGAGGGCAACGATGCTCTATACGCTCGGAGCGCTGTGAGCGGCCAGCTGGCTATGTAAGCTGTATCTCCCCGCTCGGTGGCGGCCCGCCAGTGCATAACCTTGCCTGGAACGAAGAGTGGTATTTTCCCCATAGTGATAAGAGTGGGGGGAAGCAGGTGCGAATAGCGTCGAAGGGTGGCCTTGAGAGCATCATCGACCGCGGTGAGAGCAACATCGGTGGTAAAATCATCGCCGGTTGCATCTGTTGGATATTCCATACTGGCTATTATAAACGCCTATGGCCTGGAACTTTCCAGGCCATAGGTGTTTACATATGAAGATGTACGCAGCCGACGATGCCGGTCTAGAACCACCTGAGTCCGTCTGTGGAATAGACCTGGGTAGGGAGCGCTGCGCTGCCGGCGAGGCCATTGGCGCGCAGGTTAGCGGCGATCTGTGTCGAGAGCGAGGTAATGTCTTTGTGCTCGACGGGCTTCACGACTTGGTTGCTCTTCTTCACTTCACGGGCTACTTTTTCGAGGATGTTGAGATTCACGCTGTCCACTCCTTCATATAGTGATGAGATGATGGGTTCCGATCCAGTATGACGGTCCGGGGTAGGATATAGGTCCTAACACCCCGACCGGTACTATGTGGCTATTCCGCTAGCACACTATAGCATAAGTGTTAGTCCTTGTCAAGAGGTTTCACACAAAGTAGTAGCCCAAAAGTCCTAAATGCGTCTCTTATTCTCGCGCGGTGGCCCTTAAGAACGTGGACATGCTCTGACAGGACTCCGGGCACGGACCGAAACGTACTGATGAACCAAAAAATACTCCGTTAGATGTATCTTTTGGAAAACAGCCTCAAAACCTGTCCAGTTTTTGATCAGTAATGCCATATAGCATATAGAGGGGTAATAAGCAGCGAACACTTCACAACAAACGAGTTGAGGGTGTGAGTGAGTGCGAGAGCTCTGCCAGGTCGGGGCGCACTTCGAGCAGGCGGAGGAAAGCCAATACTATCTCCGGGTCGAACTGCTTACCTGATAGATTGGTAAGCTCCTCCACTGCCTTGCGGTGGCCTGGCGCCGGCCTGTATACGCGGTCCTCGGTCATAGCGCCGTAAGTATCGACGACACCGATGATGCGGGCGCCCAGCGGTATATCGATACCCTTTAGCCTTTCCGGGTAGCCGCTACCATCGTAGCGCTCGTGGTGGTGCTTCACAATCGACACGACGCCGGTCAGCGCGCCCACCGACTGCACGATCCGCGCGCCGATGACCGGGTGCTCTTTCATAGTCTCATACTCTTCGGGAGTGAGCCTGCCTGGCTTGTTCAGGATGGAGTCTGGGATGCCGATCTTGCCTATGTCGTGCAGGATCGCGGCCAACCTGATATTCTCGATGTCGTGATCGGGCAGGCACATGGCCTGGGCGAGAGCGGTGGCGCGCTCGGTCATGCGTTCGCAGTGCTTTATAGTGTAGCCGTCTTTGGCCTCGATAGCGTGGGCCAACGCCTCGATGGTGCCAAGCAAGGCTTCGCGCTGGGCTTCGAAGAGTTGTGCGTTGTAGATGGCTAGAGAAGCCTGCGTGCTGAGAGTGCCAAGCAAAGCCAGGTCGTCTTTCGTGAAGTGCTCGCCGGTGCGCTTGTTCCCCAGGCACAGCATGCCCACGAAACGCTGGCGGGTCCAGAGAGGTACTCCCAGGAAGGAACGCATCGTCGTGGCTCCTGCTCTCTGGGGCTGCCGGGCATCCCCGTCGAATTTCGACGGTTGTTCGCGCTTTTGGTTAGATGGGTCAGGCTGCCCGCCGTAGGCAGCGATAGTAGGAGGGCCAGTCTGTGGATCGTCGTAATCGTACAATGGGCCACTATTGAAATTCGCCTGATCATGGCCTGGCATAGGCTGGGTGCCGTTGTTGAAATACATGAGCTGGGTAGGGGCGTTTCCCACCAGGTGTATGCCATGACCTGCAAGCTCTTTCTGGAGACCTTCTATCAGCCAGTCCGCGCCTTGGCCAAACCGAGCGTAAGGCGTGACTCGCATATCCTTTGGGATCTGCCGCCCGCCTTCTTCACCATCTTCGCCGGCGAGTACCTCCCCTAATGCCGACTCTCTGGCTGCCGGGCCGTCCTCGGGATGGTCGGCCAGGAGCAGCACGCCGCAGGTTAGGTTCATCAGGTTACAGGTACGCTCCACCAGGTTGGTGTTGAGCCTATCCAGGTCCTGTTCGGTAGCGAGTTGGGAACTGAATTCGAGAAGGGCCTCTTTATAGTCGTAGCCGTCGTGATATATGAACTTGTCAACCCACGTCTCCACCGTGCGCTGTATATAACCATAGGAGAGGGCCATCATGAAGACGAATGCGCTGACAGCTAGCAGACCAAAGTCGCCGTGGTACCATCCTTCGGGCAAGAACGCCCCCAACGACAACGCCCCCAGCGAAAAGATCATCAGCACTACGAAGCCCATCATCACATAGGTGACGCCCCGTCTCACCAGCCCGCGTATGCCGAGCAGTTGGTGCTGGGTTATAGCGTATGCCAGCGCCAACGGCATGATGCCCAGAGAAAGGGCTGTGAACTCGACTTCAAGCCCGGCCATACCCAAGAACCCAGGTACTATCACCAACAACAGGGTGGGGCAGACGGCGAGGACCGTGCCGATCACCAGCACGGACAATTGGTTCTGGACGAGCTTTGAGCGCTGAATGAAAAAGGCCCTTACCAGGCTACCCAGCCCGACGACCGTACACATAGCCAGATACACTGAGTTAGTAAGCTGAGCAACAGGGTAGAGATCGGCGTCGAAGAAGGTAGCAGTATATAGAGTTACAGTCGCAAAACCGCATAGTAAGATCGAACCTACCATGAGCTTATGCTGCCTTACAGTCTTTCCTACCTTCATTGGGAACTTGAGAAAGAAAATAGCGAAGGCCGAGGCCCATACCGAGATTCCCACGAACATCGTTGCCAACAGCCAGGGATACTTGAGGGATAATACCGTGCCTGTCGTCAAGCAGATGGCGCTCGCTATGCAGAAAAGGTAAAAAGCTGAAGCCGCCGACCTTTGCCGGGCTTTCACGTACACAGGCCCACCCACGGCGATGAAGATGAGGGAGAGGAACAGGTAGCTGAACTTCTGCAAAGGAGTGAGACCCGTCACGCCTTTGGTGGATACTTCTACCGCCTGGCCGTTGCCGCCATCGAGAGCTATAGTCGAGGCCGTATCCGCCGCACCCAGGTTCCAATAACTGAGCACCGGGTCGCCGGGACGCACGCCCAGGTTATAGGCCATACCGTTGGGAACCACGCGTTGAACAACCGGCCGGCCCGCGGGATTGGTGGCGATGGTAAAGCCCAGGTCGGGAGGCTTGCCCGTGAGGAAAGGCGCTAACAGCAAGAAGCCAAGCGAGGTTATGGTGACCACTATGGCGAGCATGAGCCGGAGCCACTCGTGCATTGACAACTTGAAGAAGGTATCGCGGCGCGATCCTGCCTGCGTGGGGGTAACAACCAGCGACCGCACTGCCGGCGTAGCAGACGTATAGAGGAGGATATCGTTACTGAATATAGAACGAGGATAAAGGGAGTTGTTTCTGCGATCCGCGTTGGTTGGCATATGCAGAGGAGACCCATCCGCGCTCTGTTGCTTTATCATAAACCTATCTTCCCCAGAGGAGTTTCACTGATTATAACGTCAACTATACAAGGTCAGATATTGATCGAAGCCAAAACTGTAGCAAAATGCACATTATCTTACGTAAATTGCCGTATGACGCCAGGCAGCCCGTATGGACCCTGACGGCAACTAAGGCATACGCATCAGGACGCACTAAAGGCAATGGGCCACGTTAGATTATAGCAACGGCTTTGTGGAGAATACAATAGGGCAGCCACACCTAAAAGTGTGCCCGCTCATGGTAGATTGGTACTACCACTCCTGGTATGAACTGAGCGCCAGCCGAGATCCCAGGTGGGGTTAAAACAGCTAAAACAGTGTATAATAGCCCCGGAGTTCTACAAGAGTATAAAAGGAGGGTAAAATGGACGCGTCTCTCGCAAATGAAAGCCAGGCTCAGACGGGCTATGCACGCCCTGACGCTCTGGTTTCGACTCAGTGGGTAGAGGAGCGCTTGCACGATCCTGATATTCGCATCGTCGAGTCGGACGAGGACGTGCTGCTGTACGAGCAAGGGCACATACCGGGGTCCGTGAAGCTGGACTGGCACACCGACCTGCAAGACAGCGTAGTGCGCGATTACGTACAGCGCGAACGGTTCGAGGAGCTACTGTCGGAGCGCGGCATCGGCAACGACACGATGGTGATCCTGTACGGCGACAAGAACAACTGGTGGGCCACTTACGCCTTCTGGGTATTCCAGTTGTTCGGGCACACCAACGCTAAGATCATGGACGGCGGGCGGCAGAAGTGGATCGCCGAGGATAGGCCCCTCACCAGGGAGGTGCCCGACTACCCGCGCACCGGCTATCGAGCACCGGAGCGGAACGACTCGCAGATACGCGCCTTCCGCGACGAGGTGATGGGCCTGTTGAACAAGGACCGCAAGGGTCTGCGCGACGGGGTGGCGCTGGTGGACGTGCGCTCCAACCCGGAGTTCACCGGCGAGATGATCCACATGATCAACTACCCGCAAGAAGGCGCGCAGAGGGGCGGCCACATCCCAGGCGCGCAGAACATCCCCTGGGCCACAGCCGTGCGCGAAGACGGCACCTTCAAGAGCGCGGACGAGCTGCGCGAGATCTACGGCGGCAAAGGCGTCGCGCCCGACAAGGACGTGGTAGCCTACTGCCGGATCGGCGAGCGGTCGTCGCACACGTGGTTCGTGCTCACCTACCTGCTCGGCTACCCCAACGTCCGCAACTACGACGGTAGCTGGACCGAATGGGGCAACCTGGTGGATGCGCCTATCGAGAAGGGGAATGGGTAGGACAGACGGTTGTCGGTTGTCAGTTGTCAGTTGTCGGTTGTCGGTAGTTGATGATTAACTTTCTTTTGCTAGGGTCGGGGTGGTGCGCAGTTGGGGAAGAAGGCGTTGGCGACTATCTTGGCGGTCTGGGCGCGGGTGGTAGCGCCGGAGGGGCGGAAGTATGGGCGGTTCGTGGGGGCGACGCACGGCTCACCCGGCCCACCGCAGGGATAGCCGGACATGACGCCTTGCGCGGCCAGGCGCTGCACCCATAGGTGGAACGTGTGGGCTGGCGGCACATCCTCAAATAGCTGCCCGCCGGGATCACCCCCAAGGCCGGCGGCGTTGCTGACTACCTTGGCTATCTGGCCCCGCGTGGAGGTAACGCCTGGCCGGAAATAAGGGCTGTTGCCGGGGCCACACGGCTCGCCGGAACCACCGCACGGGTAGCCGGACATGATGCCCCGCGAGGCTATGCGCTCGATAAATAGATAAAAGGTGTGGCCGGGCGGCACATCCCCGAAGGTCTGCTCGGAGGGCACATCGGCCCACCCCGCGGCATTTGACACTATCTTGGCGAGTTGCGCCCTGGTCACGCTGTTGCTCGGGCGGAACGTGCCGTCTTCGTAACCCCCCAGGATGCCCCTGCACGCCAGGCAGCGCACGAATGGATAGAAGGTGCTGCCTTCCGGCACGTCCGAGAAAAGGACCACGCAGGCCGTTGGCGTCTGCGTGGGCACGGGTGCGGTGGGCGTGCCGGTAGAGGCTGACGTGGGTATGGGCGTAGATGTAGCTATGGCAGTGGAGGTGGCTGTAGACACGAGAGGTGTGCCGGTAGCGAGTATGCTTGTAGAGGTACGAGTGGGGGTATTGGTCGGCGCGGAGGTAGGTGTGGCGGTAGCTCCGCAGGAGGCCGGGTAATACTGGGCGAGGGTGCGGAATACGATATGGTCAGGAAAATGGTAGTCGCCGACCGCCCACATGTCGCCGCCGGGCAGGGAGATAATCGCGTCCAGCATAGGACAGCACGAAGGGCTGGGATCGGGGCTGGGGACGAGGTTCCAACTGCTACCATCCCAATGCATAATGAGCGTCTTAGGCATATCATTTGTACCGTAGCTGCCGACGGCCCAGGCATTGTTCGAGGATAGTGCGACTACATCCTTGAAAAAGGCGAAGTCTGCATCCAGATCGGGGTTAGGCACTATGCTCAATGCGATGCCATCCCAGCGGAGTATGAGAAGCTGCTCTGTGAGGGTCCCGAAGTTGCCGCCGAAGCAGTCGCTCGGCGTGCAGGTGTACCCAACGGCCCAACCGTCGCTGCCGGACAGCATAGATATCGACATGAGGTGGTTGTGTGTAGATGGCACGTTGGGGCTGGGCACTACGCTCCACGCGCTCCCGTCCCAATGCAGCGTAAGGGTCTGCCACGTGCCGCTGCTATCCATGTAGTGGCCGACAGCCCAAACGTTGTCGGGAGCCAGTGCGTTCACCGCGAACAAGTGGTTGTCGAAGGTGCCCACGTTGGGGCTGGGCACTACGCTCCACACGCTCCCGTCCCAGTGGAAGATCATCGTTCTATGACGGCTGCCGCTGGGCCATGAGTAGCCCACTGCCCATACGTCGTCCGGTGCGAGTACCGTCAGGCCGTAGATATTGTTGCGGAAATTGCCAGGGTTGGGACTGGCTACCCGGCTCCAGGTGGCCCCGTCCCAGTGCAAGAATAGAGATTCGGCACTACTTCCTGAGAACTGATTTATGTAACCCGCTGCCCACACATCGTTTGAGGAGAGAGCCACTACGTCCTCTAGCTCGTTCTGGTTGTTGCCGGGGCTGGGGCTGGTGGCCGTACTCCAACTGGTGCCGTCCCAATGCTCGATAAGAGTTAGCTGGCCGAAGTTGCCGGGACCCTTCGAGCCGACAGCCCATATGTCGTTTGCCGAGACGGGAGCAACCCCGTGGAAAACGTTGTAAGCCTCCGAGTTGACGCTGGGAATGATAGTCCACTCACAATCGGCGGGACTATTTACGTCCAGAGGGGCAGACCCGGCCACTACCCGGCCCGCAATAATCAGCACGCCAGCATAGAGCACGAGAAGCGAGAGGAGGGCAAACGACAACCGCCGCCACAAAACGGGGCGACCATTCCATGTTGATCCATCGGATGTCACTCAGGGCCTCATCATTCTGCGCAAATAAGCGGAAACCGGCTGCCTGGGGAGGTCAATCAGGCCTGGGTTAAGTGTGTCGATGTAGATTATAACACCAGAAGGTGCAATACGGTTCGGCCCTGGTTGGCGCTATTCTTACCCAGGAGGCACTTCATGATGATCGTTACCGCCCATCTCATCCTGAGGGAGTTCGAGGAGAGCGATTTCGAGGCGATGCTGGCATACCAGTCCGACCCGCGCTACCAGCGCTATTATGAACAGATGACGGAGGAGCGCAGGTATGAACTGGCGCGCAGACTCTTGGGAAACTTTCTCGCTAACCAACAGGAGCAACCACGTACGAAGTTCCAACTGGCGATAACGCTGCCCTGGAACGGCAGGCTGATAGGGAACGTAGGGGTGCGTATGTCGAGCGCAGAGGCTACCGAAGGCGATCTCGGCTGCGAGCTTGCGCCCGATTATTGGAACCTGGGCTACGCCACGGAAGCCAACAATGCCATGCTGGCCTTCGGCTTCGAGCAATTACGATTGCACCGTATATCGGCTTCGACTATAGCCGATAACAAGGGGGCATGGCGGGTCCTCGAAAAGCTGGGCATGAGGCGCGAGGGCGAGTTGCGCGAAACTACCCGGCTTGCGGATGGTTGGGCCAACTCGGTGATCTACGGCATGTTGGAGCAGGAATGGTGGGAGAGGAAAGAGAGGGCTTAACCCCCGGCAAGGTTCGCCACCAACGCGCGTTCTTCCGGCCCGAACCAGGGAGGGTTGCCCGCACCGGCGTTCTCCCGCATACGCTGGGGCGAGGAGGTGGCGGGGATCGTCACGTGGCAGCGTGGATCGCTCAGTATCCACTTGAGAAGGGCTTGCGGCCAGGTCGTCACGCCGAAAGGGTGGAGAGGTGCCAGGCTTTCGGGAGACGACATGCGCCGGAGGAGAGCACCTTCGGCGAAGGGGCGCATAACCACCACGCCAAGCCCCAGATCGGCGGCCAGGGGCAATACTTCGCGCTCGACTTCGCGCTGAAGGGGGTTGTAGGGGATCTGTATGGCGGTGATACGGCCCGTCATCATCACCGCCTGTAGCTCACCGAACGCTGAAGAGCTATAGTGCGTAGCGCCGATGGCGCGCACCTTGCCCTCAGCTTGCATCTGCTCCAAGAGGGCTAGCTGGTCGCGCCAGGCAAGCAGGTTGTGCACCTGGTAGAGATCGACGTAGCCACCGAAGAACCCAAGCGCCCTCTGTACCTGCGCGCGGCCCTCCGCCAGGGTGGAAGCCCAAACTTTAGTCGCAACCACAACCTGCTCGCGCCTGCCTTGCAGCGCCAACCCCAGCACACGCTCGGCCTCGCCGTACATAGGCGAGGAGTCGAAGAAGGTGGCTCCCGCTTCGATGGCTGCATCAACTACGGCCCGGCGGGCGCGCTCCTGCTCAGCCCCGCGCACGTCGAAGGTCTGCCATGTGCCCATGCCCACTGCGGACACTCGAAGGTTAGTTTTGCCTAGAGTGCGATATTCCATGTCAGGTAACAGTTAAGAAGCCCGTAGGGGCACCCCTTGTGGGTGCCCTCTTCGCATACCTTGATCTCGCCCCAAGAGGGCACCCACAAGGGGTGCCCCTACGGGTTTTGTCAGGTGGTATTGCCTTGGTCGCTGCTAGAAGTCTCGCTATCGAGGGTGGTTCCTGGGGGGGTTGCGGGCACAGCCGGTTTGCTCCGCCCATATATGGTGGTGAACGCTTGCAGGCGCTCTATGGTGCTGTAGTCTAGCTGGTCGTAGCGGTAGCGCCAGGTCCAGTTGCCCGACGGGTCGCCGGGAGTGTTCAGCCGCGCCGAGTTGTCCAGGCCGAGCAAGTCTTGCATCGGGATGATCGCCATGTCGGCCACCGACGCGAAGGCCAGGCGGATCATATCCCACACTATATCGTGGCCGTCCGTGCCCATGTACAGTTGGGCCTGGTGCTTTATGGCGGGCGGGAGGTTCTGCCACCAACCGGCGGTAGTCTGCATGTCGTGCGTGCCCGTATAGACGACGAAATCGTGGGTGTAGTTATGGGGCGCATAGATGTTGGTCGCGTCGCCGTGGAAGGCTTCCTGCAACACCTTCATGCCAGGATAGCCAAACTGGGCGCGCAAAGCATGCACGTCGGGCGTGATCAGGCCCAGGTCTTCCGCGATCAAGGGCAGAGGCCCCAACTTGCGGGCGATGGCGGCGAACAGGTCCGCGCCTGGCCCCGGCGCCCACCTCCCCTTTATGGCGTTCTCCGAGCCTGCCTTCACCTCCCAGGCGTGGGCGAAGCCCCTGAAATGGTCCAGCCGGAGGATGTCGGCCTGTTGCAGGGCCATGCGGATGCGCTCAAGCCACCAGTCGTAACCACGTTTCTTCAGCACATCCCAGCGGTAGAGGGGGTTGCCCCATAGCTGGCCCTCCTTGATGAAGAAGTCGGGCGCGGCTCCTGCCACCACCGTCAGTTGCCCGTTTTTGTCCATGTAGAAGAGGTCCTGGTGCGCCCACACGTCGGCGCTGTCGTGCCCCATGAAGATGGGGATGTCGCCCACGATCCGCACGCCGCGCTCGTTGGCGTAGCTCTTGAGGCTGAGCCACTGTCGAAAGAAGATGAACTGCGCGAAGACGTGGTAATCGATCTGCGCTGCCAGTTCTTTGCGGGCGAGTTCGAGGGCGGCAGGCTCGCGCCGGACCAGTGCCTTCGGCCAGGTGGTCCACTCGGCCCCTCCGTGCGCCTCTTTGAGGGCTATGAAGAGCGCGTAATCTTCGAGCCAGGAGGCCTGCGCCCCGCGAAACTCACGCAGAGCGTCGATCAGCTCGACCGCGCCTCCGGCCTGGAAGCGCTCATATGCCTTCTGGAGGAGCTGGCGCTTGAACGGGATGACCGCTCCATAGTCGATATTCCCTTCCCCGAAGGGTTGGAAGCCCGCCAGGTCCTCGAGGCTCAACAACCGCTCGTCCAGGAGCACTTCAGGGCTGATCAGGTTCGGGTTGCCCGCGAAGGCGGACAGGCCCTGGTAGGGAGAGTCGCCGTAGCCCGTCGGCCCCAGCGGGAGCACCTCCCATAGCTGCTGGCCGGTGTAATGGAGAATATCGACGAAGCGGCGCGCTTCCGGCCCCATGTCGCCGATACCCCACGAGCCGGGCAGCGAGCTGATGTGGATCAATATGCCGCTTGAGCGGATCGAGAGCACCGGCGAAATGGTGGCGGATTGAGGGTCGTGTTTCATGTTTATCCTATTCGATATTTACCGGCGCTGCCGATAGTAGGCCAGGTTATTGGTATTGCTCGTACAGGTAGGGCGCGGGCAGATGCCAGGGGGCGGATGCTGCGAGGGATGGCTTGGACCGCTCGCCCAGGCGTGAGGTCAGCATGTGGCTGAGAGCAAACCGCAGCCTGCGCAACCTGCCCCGCAACGACAGGTCGTGATTCAAGTCGAATATATAGCGGCCCCGGTTGAAATACCATTCGACAGCGCCCACGCGCCGGGGGTCGTTATAATAGGTCTGGATAGCTTCGTAGTCACAAACATCCTGCTGGAGCCAGCGTGGCGCATAGAAGCCAAGCAGTAACTCGGCCTCCAGGAGCGCAAAGTTCAGCCCGCCGCCTCCTGAGGGGTCAATGGTGTGAGCTGCATCGCCCAAAACCACTATCCTCCCGACAGGGGCGGGTTGCATCCGGGCTACGCGCAGCTTGCGGATCATGACAGGCGACACCACTCGCCAGGAGCGAGCGGCTTCGGCCAGGGTACGATTCCGGCCAACCAGTGTATCCAACGGGCGCTGCTTGAGATCGCGCTGCCATTCCTCACTGACCGGCCCGGGGCAAAAGATGTTGGCGCGGAGGGCATTGCCCAGGCGAAAGAAAGTCGCGTACGCGATGGGACCATCGGCCACCGGATGGTGAAATGTCAGCGTGTCCACGGGGGTCCGCTTGTGGGCCAGATCTCCTTCGAAAGTAAAAGCCGCGACAAAAGTGTCGAAAGGCATCTGAGGCTCGTAAACCGCGCCCAGAGGCTCCACCAGATGCCGGGCGTCGCCGGTGGCGAGCACCACCAGCCGGCAGGAGATCCGCGCATCCGTGCCGGTGACAACCTCCACCCGATCCGGCCCTTCCTCAAAGGCCACGGCTTTCATTCCAGGCCGGAAATCAACACGCGCATCGAGGTGCTTGCGGAGGTTGTTGATGAAATCGTGATACAGCAAGCCGGCCTCAGGGGGGTCGAGTCGCAGCGTGCCGAGAGCGTGCTTGCCGAAGAAAACCGACACGTTCCGCAGTGGCGTCAGAGCCGCGTCGACGGCTGGCTGGAAACCAAGCCGAAGCAGAGCCAGCACCCCTTCGCCGCCAATCTTCTCGGCCTTCAAACAGTCAGGCATGGGGTGGAGGCGGTCGAGGAGCACCACCGACGCACCCTGCCGGGCCAGGCCCTGAGCGCAGGCGATCCCCGCAGCGCCCGCGCCAATCACGCACACGTCAACGCTGTGTTCAGACATGAACGAATAACCCTCTCTATTGTCAGGAGAATTGTGAGGCTAGGATAGTGGCACATTCGCTGCGTACACGTGCCACTAGTGTAGCACAAGACACCCTATGCAACAAATCGGGCCTGGGTGCGCCAGTTAGGCATGGGGTGCGATATGTGGGCGCGTCTTTGACAGATGCACGGGCCTGAGGTAGAATGCCGCAGATATGTCACCAAGCGCCACCAACACGCGACACGGCTGTGGAAGGTCAGCGATCCTGGTCTACGGTATCGAGCAAGCATGACCCGGAAAGTGCGCGTGCTATTATTGATCGATAAGTTGGGCTTTGCCGGAGCAGAGCAACTGCTCTATACCTTCGCGGGCGGGGTTGATCGCTCACGTTTCGAGCTGCACATCTGCGGGTTGCGTCCCGGCGATAGGCAAGGCGCACCCGCCATACACGCCCTGGGCTTTGCGGTCACCGAGCTGGACCAGCATCACTCATACGATCTCCACGTACTCCGCACGCTGGCCGCTTATATCCGGCGTGAGAAGATCGACATTATCCATACACACCTGCTTGCAGCCGACATCATGGGCAGAGTGGCGGGCTTCATCACTCGTCGCCCGGTAGTGTCGACGATCCACAACGGGCGGCCAGACCTGGACAAGGAGCCGCGCCACCAACAGTGGATGGAGCGGTGGACGGCGCGCCTATGGTGCCGCCGCCTGATCGTGGTCTCCGCGCTATTGCGCGAAGAGATCGCTGAGTGGTTCGGCCTGCCGCCCAACCGGGTAATCGCTATCCCGAACGGGATCGATACCGCCCGCTTCCGGCGTCCGCCAGGGTTCGACGCCGCAGAGGTGAAGCGCGAGCTGCTGGGAGGCGATTATCGCATGGTGGCGAACGTAGCGCGCCTGACGCCGCAGAAAGGGCAGACTTACCTGGTGGAAGCAGCCGCCCAGGTGATCGCAACCCGGCCCGACGTGCGCTTCGCGCTGGTAGGGGACGGGCCGCTACGGAGCGAGGTTATGGAGTTGGCGAGCAAGCATGGTATCGCCGACAAGATCGTGATCACAGGCATCCGCGCGGACGTACCGCGCATACTGGCCGCCAGCAATCTGTTTGTGCTGTCGTCGCTGTGGGAAGGGATGCCCCTGTCGCTGCTGGAAGCCATGGCCTCGGGCTGCCCGGCGGTCGCCACCGACGTAGGCGGGGTAGCCGAGGTGCTCGACCACGGCGCGATGGGCCTTATGGTGCCGCCCCGCGACCCGGCGGCGCTGGCGCGGGCTATCGGCGAGTGCCTGGACGACCCGGAGCGCGCCCGCCAAAGGGCGTCAGCAGCCCAGGTGTTCGCCGAGCAGAACTACGGGATGGAGACGATGATCCGCAGGTGGGAGGCGCTATATTTGCGCGAGTTGGGCCGTAGGTAATATGGCCCCAGAAATAGTTAGCGGTGAAGGCGAAATTGGGGCAGAGTTCTATATGGATCAAACATGGGCTTGATCTGTAGAAATGGAGGCACGTGCCGCCCTGGCACTCTGATACCGGCGCACCAAATCTCGCGCCCGGACGCGTAGACTCATCAGCCCGAACGCGAGCAGCGAGCGGGGCGTATTGTTGCCCAGGATGAAGCGCACGTTCCGGCGGCTGATCGCGCCCATCTCGAACTTATACTCCTCCGCGCCACGCCCGAAATCAAGCTCACGGGCGTGTTCGGAAAGCGCCTGGCGAACCACGAAGCCGTGCAGGAGCTTGCCGGGGCGTTCTTTGCTCCATGCGGGATCGAAGCCGGTCATGTAGCCGCTCAAGCGCTCGTTCACCTGGAAACTGATCCAGGAGGAGATAACAGCCTCTCCTACGCACAATTCGGACAGCCGGAGGTAACCCGCAGTGGCGCTACGTCTGCAAACCTCTTGTAGAAAAGGCAAGAAGGTTGGCGACATATGCTCAGGGTTGAGTGCGCCTGACTTGGTAGACCAACGCGCGCGGTGGAGGTCGTAGAAGCGGGCCACGGCCTCAGGTACGTCCGAGTCCTCAGTCACGAGCCGGAAGTACGCCCCCGTCTCCTGGATCACGCGGCGCGCGAACCCTTCCAGGTGCTGGCGCGTTTTGCGGTGCAGGGTGGCCGTGTAGGCTTCCCAGGTATCGGGCAAGGCAACGTAAGGGGCATCGGTGCGCGGCAGGTGCATGATGTGCAGGCCGGTTGGCTTGTCCTTCTCCAGCCAACTTGCCAGGGGAGAGTAAGGAGGCACCTCGTCTAGGTCGAGCAGGTCCCACTCGCGCCTGCGCCGCCTCAGGTGGGCGAAGATAGCCTGGGCTACCGGCAGCGCATGATCTCTGTCGAGCAGAAAATCGCCGGCATCGCTCAAGCCGGTGCCTATGAACTCCAGCCTGCGTAGCGGCCCTGAGCGCCCCAGCATTAGAGGGGCGATGCCGCGCACTTCGCCCGCCGGGTCGGTGGCTACCAGCACGTAGAGACGCTTACCCGCGCCGAAGGCATGCCACCAGGCCAGCACCCAGGCGAAGGACGCGAAGATGGTGACGTGCGAGCGGGCCACCAGGCGGGTCCACGCATCTTCGAGCAGTAGCAGGCCAGCCTCGTCCCGAACTACACTGACCAGGTATTCCATAGTGGTTGCCGCATGCATCTTTATGTGAATCATTACCAGAAAGTAGTAGGTCGCAACACCAAAAGACAGATGCGTGTATGACCTCGTATCTACACAAGGCCCCCGTATCCCCTCCTACTATAACACTATAGCTGCAATTCCGCCGTAGGTTGGGGTTGGGGAGAGCTATATGAGTTAGCCCAATTTAGGGACTGACTAACATCAAGCCAGCGGCCACACAGTGCGGGCGACATCGTCCCAGGTGGTCGCCTGCTGGATGGGGAACCTGCGTTCGAGGAAACGCCAGCCGTAGTACAGAACGGTGCGGGCAAGTAGTTGCGCCTGGAAAGCAGAGGTGCGATTGGAAGAGGGTAGGCCATAGCCAGCGCAGAAAGCTTCTAATAAGGCCCGGTCGCCCCGGAAGTCGTGTACGCCGGGGGAGAGCCAATCGTGTATGCCCTGCCCAAGCGAGGCATCGCCGAAGTCGAGCAGGCCCGTGATACGCCATCTCCCCTCGTCCCGCTCCACAAGCAGGTTGGCGGCGCTCAGGTCGCCGTGCAGCAGCACGAGAGGGTCGCCGGCTGAAGGCATAGGGCCAACCGCCTGGACGAAGGCCGGCCAGGAAGCCCGCAGCGCGGCGGGCGTGTCAGCCTGCGCGAATTCTGCCACAATTGACTGCTGCGCTGATGCTAGGTGAGTGGCCCAATCGTAGACGAGGGGGGAACTTTCTGGGATATGTAGCTGGTGCAGCCACGCAGCTATCCTGCCCAGTTGCAGGGCGAGATCGGCACGCTCTTCGTGGTCAAGCGTGGGCCACACTTCGCGCAAGATATGTCCCGGCAGGCAGCGCATGAGGAGCACCGTCCAGCCATCGACCATATCCACTACAAGGACGCCAGGGGTCTCCACAGGGCCACCTGGTGGCACGATTTGCAGCGCGGCCACCTCTCGCGCGGCGTCTTCCGCCCAGTAAGGTGGTATGAGCTTGAGTATGCCGTCCACTCCTACCCTAAAAACGGGACTCTTGCCCATGGGCAACCGCCGCGAGTGCTCGGAAGGTATGCCTATCCGCGTGTGCAGCATGGATAGCACCGAATCCCAGTAGCTATCTGGGGTATCTGACATGACACGATTCGTGGGGCTGATTGGCGGGTCGGAAGGAAGCAAGGTTGGCAAAAGCATCTCCTGGTGGGAAGTGTGGAGGAAATTATGCTAAGCTTAACGTTATAGCAACGCGCAGCAGCCGTTTGCAAGCCAGTGTTGGAGAAAGCTTACGTCTACTACTAAGCGGCCAGGGATCCAGGATACGAGCGCCATCGCTACATCCTCTTGGGGACCGCTGGCGATACCTGTATTCAGGTGGTTGTGGATAGCGTCGTTGGCCTCCAACGTGGGCACCTGGATGCAGAGCGTGGGCGCATCCTGGCTGATGACGCTGCTCACCCCTTCGCCCCTGCTGGTGGCCTTGATGCAGACGGCGACGAGCCTGCCGGTGTTCCTGGTGGGCCTGCCCGCGGGAGCGATAGCCGACATCGTTGACAGGCGCAAGCTCCTGCTCCTGACGCAGGGGTGGATGCTGGTGATGGCGACTCTGCTGGGCCTGCTGACAATAGCAAACCTGACGTCAACCTGGGTGCTCCTGTTGCTGACGTTCCTGCTTGGCCTGGGCGGGGCTTTCAATGCGCCCGCGTGGCAGGCAATCGTGCCAGAACTTGTCGGGCCGAGGCTGGTGGCGCAGGCGGTGGCCCTGAATAGCGCCGGGTTCAACCTGGCGAGGGCTGTAGGTCCGGCGCTTGGAGGCTTCGTAGTAGCGCTGGCCGGGCCGGGAGCGGTCTTCCTCCTGAACTCGGCCTCCTTCGTGGGGGTCATGTTAGCCATCTACCTGTGGCGGCGCGAACACGTCGAAAGCGCATCGCCGCCTGAGCGGGTGTTTGGGGCTATCGTGGCGGGGGTGCGCTACGCCCGGCACAGCTTCGCCCTGCGGATCGTGCTGGTACGCGTCGGCGTGTTCATCCTGGCGGCCAGCGCGCTGTGGGCGCTACTCCCCATCGTCGCCAGGCGCGAGCTTGGATTAGACGCCAGCGGCTATGGCCTCCTCCTCGGCAGCCTGGGGCTAGGAGCTGTGATCGGGGCGCTGCTGTTGCCGCGTGTCAGGCAGGCTATCCCTGTGGATACGCTCAGCGTAATATCCACCCTCGTATTCGCACTCGCCACCCTCGCGCTTGGGTATTTACAGAACGTGGCGCTGCTGTCGTTCGTGCTGTTGCTGGGCGGACTGGCTTGGATGGCGATAATGTCGAGCCTGAATGTGGCGGCGCAGGGGGCGGCCCCCGCCTGGGTGAGGGCGCGGGCGCTGGCGGTGTACCTGCTGGTGTTCCAGAGCGGCACCGCCCTGGGCAGCTTCGGCTGGGGGGTCCTGGC
>JBAURA010000079.1:0-2013 GCA_049580985.1 Chloroflexia bacterium | reverse complement strand
CCTTCAGCCTGGCGACCAGCCGGTTCAGTTCGTCCTCTTTACACACGATGTTGACCTGTGCGGGCACCCCGGCGCGAATCCGGGCCTCGCCCGTTACGGGAGCAAGGGTGCGGACCACGTCTTCTGTACTCGCCACACCCTCTGCACTGCTGGGCGCGGGGGTTTCATCTTCCTCCCCGAACAGGCTCATCTGCCTGGGTGCCCCGGCCTTTGCCTGAGACGCAACAGGGGGGCTGGGGGCCTGATCGGTCGGGGGCGCAGGGGTATCGGTGGAGGGCTGCTCTCCTTCCCTAGCCGCGATCACGGCTTCGACCTGGTCTACCTTCGCCAGCAGGCTCCTGAACTCAAGGTCCTGGAGCAGGCGCAACAGCAGTTGCCGGTTGAACGGGCGTAGCTTACTGGCTTCCAGGTCCAGGCTCACGTCTGCGTCGCGCACAATCGTTGTGAGGATCTTGCTGTGCCGCACCTGGTCGGTGTGCTGTCGCAGGGTTTCGGACTGCTTGGGCTTTAGCTCGTCCAGGTGTTCCAATATCGCTTCAAGGCTCCCGTACTGTTGCAGCAAAGCGGATGCCGTCTTGTCGCCTATACCCGGCACGTTGGGGATGTTGTCCGTCTTGTCGCCCACGAGCGCCTTGAAATCGGGCACCAGCTCAGGGCCGAAGCCATAGCGGTCCTGGACGGCCTGCACGTCGTATATTTTCGCCTCCGAAAAGCGCTGGGCATACCCGCCGGGAGCAATCATGCGCACGTGGTCCGATATAAGCTGGTGCTGGTCGGTGTCAGCAGTCAAGATATAAGTATCGAGGCCTTGCTCTTCGGCCTGCCTGGAGAGCGTGCCGATCACGTCATCGGCCTCATAGTTCTCCAACTCGGCGATAGGGATGCCCAGCACATCCACCAGTTGCCGCACGCGCCCGATCTGCTGCCGGAGGTCATCGGGCATGGCGGTGCGCGTGGCCTTATAATCCGCGGACGCTTCGTGCCGGAACGTGCGCCCCTTGTCGAAGGTCACTACCACGTAGTGCGGGGCCTGGTTGCGGATCGTGTCGAGCAGCATCTGTGCGAACCCGAATACCGCGTTGGTCTGCTCACCCCGTGCCGTGCGCAGGTCGGGCGGCAAAGCGTGGTAGGCCCTGTAGACGAGCGCGTGGCCGTCTACGAGCACTAACTTCTGGGGTGGGGCATTAGTCGCTGATGCCTGGGGGGTCTCGGCGCTATCGCCGGTGGTGGCATTCGTCACTGCTGGCTCCTCTCAAGGCCGGGCAAAATCACATCCTTAAATTATACTTTACCGCACAGCGCGAATCCAATCCAAACGTCCGATTAGCCTAAACGACGTATATGAGCAAACCTAACCTGAAATTGATAGTCCGTAAGTATGAGGTTAGATTCACGGCATGAGGATCTGGTCTGCTTATGGAACTGCCCTAAATAAGCAGTTCAGATTCTCGTGCGTAGAAAGGCTACGCACCGTTGGTTCCCGCGTCAACTTTGCAAACGCGAGCGCGTTGGTGATACAATAGTGTGAATGGCATGGCCGCGCCCCGCCGTGCTTAGTTGGCACGTTGCCCATTTCCAGTGAGGATTCGGAGGTCTTATTGGCTCGCATATCAACCGGGAGTTCGTGGCGGATAACTCATTACGCTGCTCTGCGCAGGCTCCTGCCATTTGCTTTTTTGTTCGTATTGGCCCTGTTGCTGGCCGCCTGTGACGGCGACAGCACGCCTACGCCCACCGGCCCGACCGCCACCCCCGCACCGCCCACGGCCACGCCCATACCGCCCTCGCCAACGCCTACACCGCGCGCGTTGGTGGGCAGCGTGACCGACCTGTATACGGGCAAGCCTATCGCCAATGCCGAGGTAGTAGCGGGCGGCGTACTTACGGGGACCACCGCCGATGGCATGTTCTACTATGACGATGTGCCACTCAATGCCATGCTGGCGGCCACGGCGGGCGGATATAACTCTATAGAGATTGAGACCGGGGTCGCAAACCGGCTCGACGTGAAGC
>JBAURA010000078.1:0-7306 GCA_049580985.1 Chloroflexia bacterium | reverse complement strand
GGCGTGACACGTGGCACGTAGGACTTCCTGTGCTTGACACGCAACGTGTCGTCTAGCCTCGGTGGTAAGGTGCTTGTGCTTACTGCTTACTGCTTACTGGGTATGGGTTAGGCGTTGGGCACGGTATGTGTGTGAGAGGCTAGTCGCAAGGTGGCAGGTGTTACTGCCGGTACATAGGGACACCAGGGTCCGCATGTCCCTCCTTGTGCGTTCAGGGAGGGTGAAAGTTCTTTCTATTGGATCATAGCACATTTGTTCTGCAAATACAAGTAGCCATTTGGGTTAATTTTATGGCAGTTTGGGGTTTTGGAGTTGAGCGGCTAAGGGTGGGGTGCGGGGCTGAAGCGACGATGTAACAAACCCTCTGAGTTTTCAGAGGGTTTGTTACGGTCAGGGGTGGGGCGGAGCTAATCACATAGGTAGGTGTTCAGCCAGCCGGTCTTTTGGCTGGAGGCGAGGCGGGCTACCCGCGAGTCCCGCTCGGCGACTGCGTCCAATTCGCCTATTACTACGTTATCGAGGGCACCGCCGGCGTAGCGGACTTGCCGCATGTACAAAGGTCCTACTGTGCTCTGGGTGTGGCTGTCCATAGAGACCTGGCCGCGCGGGCCAACGAAACTGGCCGATGCGATGGCTTCACGGAGGGAGGAACCGCTCATGGCAGAGCGGTCAAGCGCCCCGACTACCAGGTTAGCCGTTTCATAGCCCAGGAGGGCAAACCCATTCGGGGCTTTGCCTGTTGCACTCCCATAGGCCCTGGCGAAAGAATCGTTTTCGTGAGTGGATAGGCCAGGCGCCCAGGAGAAAGCGGTTCTCACACCCATCGCCGCACGGCCAACCGCCGCAAGCACAGGGGCATCTGTCAGGTAAGCCGTACCTACAAGAGGTATGGAGGCTGCCAGGCCCGCCTTATCGTAGGCAGACAATAATTCGATAGCAGACTGTCCATAGTAGCTAGCAAAGACCACGTCGGGCCGAGTCGCCTGAATGCGGGAGATGAGGCTGCCAACTCCGGCGCGATCTTGCGGGCGATGGGTTATCTCGCTGGCGAGCACGCGCCCACCGGCGCTTTCAAAGCCTGCCTGGAATGCATAAAGCATATCGTACCCGCTATCCCGGAACGACGAAGCGACGAGCGCTCTTCGCCCCAGGTTGAGGGCTGACCACCTGCCGAGCGCCCAGTTGGCCTGCCACAGGCCGAGCGTGTAGTGGAAGATATGAGGGTTGCGCTGGGCAGTGCGTGGCAAGTTCTCTCCGAGGGTGGAGGCAACGAAGACAGCGTTCGACGCCTCAAGGAAAGGGGCGATAGAGGCGGCCATATTGGGGGTTAGCATGCCTGCTATGAGGTCGATGCGCTCTGCCTTGAGCAGTGTTTCCGCCTTTTGGCATGACTGCATGGGTGAGCAGGCTTCGGGAACAACCAGGGCGACATCCTGCCGGTTAGCGGCCTGGAGGTAGAGGTTCATACCTGCCAGGAAACTGGTAACCACACCGGAGTAACTAGCAGATGACGGCAGCAAGACTCCAACTTTGCGCGTGCCCTTCGACGCGGATGCGGGTGGCTTGCCGGCGGAGGCAAGCGGCGTGGACAGCACGGGGTAAGCCAACGCCGCGCCGGCTAGCTTAGCGGCATTAGCCAGGAACCTGCGACGACTGTAATTCTTGGCGGTCCAGTTCTTCTCTTCGACGGACATGATTGCCTCCCTTTATACAACACGTATCTGAACGGTAGGGTGAGATCGACTTGCGGATAGAAATGTCACCCACCGCCGTATGCCGTGCGCATATATCACACGGACGAAACAATAGTAGCACCTGCTCTTGTTAATGTCAATATTCTGGAATAGGCAATTTGGGTTATTTCTTGTGGCCGAGGGGGTTGCCAAGCTAGAGAGTAGGACATACAATGCTTATGTACGTGTTCCGTACTCAACCGGCGACCTTTTGAGCCGGACAAACTAATCACGAATTGGAGCCTGTTATGCTTGAGACTTTCACCGCGAATACTTTCACCCCTTATATCGATGGCACGTTCCGCGTCTTCCCTAACTCGCCTTCTCCGGTTGACCTGGTACTGACCTCTGTGACGGAGATGCAGAGTTCCTATAGAGGAGGGCCAGGCGCAGCGCAACGCACTCCTTTTTCCATCATATTCCGAGGCCCGATGAATGCCTTCCTCCCCCAGCAGATATACCCTATGGAGCATAGCGAGATAGGCGCTTTCGAGATATTCCTGGTTCCTATCGGCCCGGATAGTGGGGGGATGCAGTACGAGGCGGTATTCAATTAGCGGGGCCTGCTAGCTGCCCGGACGCCATTCCATCCTGTAATATATGCCCTCATCGCCGACCTGTGAGAAGCCAAGCCGCTCGTAGAGGCGCTGGGCGGGGTTGAAGCGCTCGACGTAGATGCCGACCGGTATGCCGGCCCGTTCGGCCTCCGCCAGCAGATCTTTCAGCAAGGCCGAGCCGATTCCGGCGTTGCGGTGTTCGGGGAGGAGGGCTATATCTATGATATGTAGCTCGTCGGGACGGCGGTGAACGTAGAGGCGGCCCACGGGCCGGCCGTCTGATAGGATGAGCTGGTAGTCGGCATCGGCGTAGTGGGTGTGGTAGTGCTCGTGCTGGGCCTTGAACTGCATGCGCACGAAGGCTTCTTTTTGCGCATCGTCCCACGGCACCAGGGCCATCTCGTCGGCCCTGGTGCCGGCGTATACTTTGTACAGGAAGTCGTCGTCGCCAGGCTCGACCGGGCGTAATGAGATGCTCAAGTGCGGGGAGGGAAGACGCCCTGCAAGGCGATGTTGAAGTTCAACGTCAAGTAAGGCTGCATGTTGTTATGGGGCAAGCTGCCCCCCGCGATAGAAAGAGCCTGGGGGGCGAGCGTCACCAGATTCGCACCGGTGTTGGTCTGGTACAAAGAAGCGCCGACGGACCTGGCAAGGGCCTCGGTGGGGCCTGGCGCGGGGTCTTCGCCGGGCTGGTTGCTGCTCATCTGGGTGTGAGTGTGGAATGGGATCTCGCTCTCGAGCAGCGTCACGAACTCAGAGCCGGACTCCTCGCCCAGGAAGTGCTGAGAGAGACCGTTACCCTGGCCTGGGTGCATGGGGACGGACCCCTGGAGATCCGGGAGAGCGAAGGTGGACTGCCCGTTGCCCCCATAGGTGGTGCCGAGCAACGAGAAGAGGGCGGTGTTCTGGCTGATAGGGAGCAACTGCCCATCGCAGAACGCCCAGCCGCGAGGGGCGAAATTGAACGGAAAGATGCGGATTTCGGCGACGAAAGGATCGGCCATGGTTGCCTCCTGATGTAATCTTACTGCGGCGGTGGGAAAACGCCGAAGAGCGAGATGATGAAGTTGATGCAAAGGTAGGGTTGGAAGTTGGTGTGGGGCTGGCTGCCGCCCACCGGCATGACGATGTTTGAAGCCATGGGAGTGTTTGGAGTGAAGCCGGCGATATAAGGTGTGTAGCTGGGGGTTTGAGCCAGCACGTTATTTTGGGCATTGGCAGTGGCTGCGTTGTTGGTGGAGGCCAGCAGCGCGTGATTATGGATGGGGATTTGCTGGGTGGTGAGGGTGACGCTCTCGACCCCTCCGGTCTCCCCGAGAATGAAGGTGTTGCCCTGGTGAATGGGGATCCTGCCACGGAGGTCGGGTAGCGCGAAGGTCTCTTGCCCATCGCCGCCGTAGGTAGTACCAAGCAGCACGAAGAGTGCGTCGTTCTCCGAGATCGGCATCAGTTGGCCTGAGCAGAACGCCCAGCCCGCCGGGGCGAAGTTGCCCCCGAACATCCTGATTTCGCCAATGAATGGATTCGCCATGTTAGCCCTCCTTTAATTGGGTGATGGGAATATGCCTACTAAGGCAATGCAAAAGGTCAATGTGAGGAACGGCTGCATGTTGAGGTGCGCCTGGCTGCCGCCTACGTTCGTTATGGTGGCGGGATGGAAGGTGGTGAGGGCATCGGGTGGCCGGTAGCTCAGGTTGAGGGGGCTGGCGAGTATATTAGCGCCAGGATTGGGGTCGTTGCCCGCGGAAGAAGAGGCCTGGGCAAAGTGAGTATGCGCCGGCATCTCACTCTGGGTGAGGGTATGAGATTGCTGGCCGGCAGTCTCTCCCAGGATGTGCCCTGAGCCTTTGTGCATAGGGACCTTTCCACGAAGGTCGGGAAGGGCGAAGGTCGTCTGGCCGTTCCCTCCGTAGGTGGTGCCGAGCAGGGAGAAGAGGGCCTGGTTCTGGTTGATAGGGAGCAACTGCCCGTTGCACATGGCCCAGGCCCGGGGCGCGTAATTGAAGGCCATGATCCGTATTTCACTTAGAAAAGGTTCACCCATGGTACATCTCCTTTAGACGATGTATGCAGTTGCGTGCGTGGCAGGCGTGCCGGTGGCCCGGCTATCACAAGCCAGATCACGCATAGATATTGGCGTGCTCCCGAAAGCACCAGTAAGGCCGGCTGCCAACTTCAGACATGGGGCAAATCTCGGAGATAAAAGGCTTCCACAGATAGGCCGGTCGTCTGAAGCGTGACATCACGCCGCTTTCTGTAAATCGAGGACAAGCACCTCGCCTATCTTACACCGGGATAGTTGATAGTGTCAAGGTGTTTTGTGATTGATCAAGGGTGAATTTATACCCGCAAAGGTGCGAGAGGAGATGGGCAAGGCTATAGGCTATCTGTACAACCAGGAAGTAGTACCTATTTCTGGGCAACTTGCTGCCAATTCCCTTGACTATCGTGCCGGATGGTGTTAGTATAATATACGTCAAAGGGGAGAAGGCTATCAGACCCGACGTGTATACACGCGTGCGTATTTGGTGGCGTTGAGGTCGTGCCATGTCCCTGAGGCTGGCTGTATCTGCGCGTGAGCCGGCGGCACCACATATCCACTAATATATCCACGCCTTACGCAACGACGAAGAACGATGGACGAAAGGCAGATTGTGTATCTGTTCTGATACATAAAGCTGATCCAGCAGGTCGCTCCTACCTTAGCTTTTAGAGGCAGATGAATAGGGAGGGTACAAGCGTGAAGAATTGGTCCAAAGACAGGCGAGGCCAGGCGTGGAGATTGCTCTCTTTTGTATTGATCGCCATGATGGTGCTAGGGCTGGTAAGCTGGTCCGGGCAGTCTCGGTTTACCGAGGCGGGGACGTCACCTGCTGTAGAGATGGCGAGCGCGCCCCAGGCGGCGGTGCCGGTGGTCCCGGCGAGGGTCGCATACAACGAGCCTGTTGGCGCGCTGTCGCTCCCAGGCGCACCGCTCGCGCCCGCTATCACAGCCAGCTTAACCGATGCGCTGACGGTAGACAACGACAACGATACGCAAGCCGACCCTGGCGATACACTACAATACACGGCGGTGATCACTAATAGAGGCAGCGACGCCACGGACGTTGACTACAGTGAGCCATTGGACCCGCTCACCTCGCTGGTGGCGGGGTCGGTCAACGTGTCGCCCCTGGCGTTCGACGACGCATATACTACGGTAGGGAACACGCTGCTGGCGGTGGGCGTAGCGCCTCCTGCCAATACACCGGCGGTGCAGACGGCGGGCAACCTATTTAGCAACGACACCGAGTTCTTGGGGGATACCTTCTCCCTCAGCACCTTCCAGGCCACCAGCGCCAACGGCGGCACCGTATCGGTCAACCCCTCCGGCACCTTCACCTTCCTTCCCGCCGCCAACTTCGTGGGCACCGATACGTTCACCTACACCCTCATAGATAGCGGTGGGCTGACCGGGGTGGGCGTGGTCACGGTAAACGTGGTCAACCGCGTGTGGTATGTGAACAATGCCCTCGGCGTCAACGGAGATGGGCGATCCACGTCACCGTTTAACACGCTGACGAACGTAAACTCGGCCACCGGGGCGGGCGACGCGGACAGCCCCAACGACTACATCTATATCTTCACGGGCAGCACACCCTACGTGGGGGGGCTGCCTCTTGAGGCTGGACAGACCCTGATTGGACAGGGCGTGGCCCTGGTGGTGAGCAGTTTCACGCTGCACCCGGCCGGGAGCAGGCCGGCGCTGAGCAACCCAGGGGGCAACATCATCACGCTGGCGACCAACAATACGATCCGGGGCCTCAACACGGGCGATACGACGGGCATAGACATAGTCGGCACGTCGTTCGGCACGCTCACCGTCAGCGACGTTGCGATACAGGGTACAGGGCGGGCATTAAGCCTGACGACGGGCACACTATCGGTAGGGTTGGACAGCATACAGTCCACGAGTAGCACGGGAGGGCAGGGCATCCTCCTTTCGTCGGTGGGCGGCACGATGAACGTGGCCGGCACTACCAACATCACTAACCCATCCAGCCAGGGTATATCGGTGCAGACGTCCACAGCCAACGTGAGCTTCGGCAATACCACCGTGTCCGGCTCAGGGAACACGGGTGTCGAGCTGGCTACTAACAGCGGGGCGATTACCTTTGGCAGCCTGAGTATCACGCCGGACAGCGGGTTTAGAGGCTTGCACGCGACCGGCAACACGGGCGCGCTCACCTCGTCTGGTGGCACGATCGCCACCACGACCAACGTGGCGGTGGAGATCGTGGGGACCAGCGCGGCGAACCGCACGCCGCTCAACATGCAGTTTGTCAGCGTGTCGGCTAACGGCGGCACTAACGGTATCGTGCTCACCAACACTTCATCCACCGGCAGCCCAGGCGGGTTCCGCGTGAACGGCAGCGGGTCGACGCTCGCCTCGGGCGGCACGCTCCAGGCAGGGTCTGGCAATGGTATTCAGTTGACGGACGTGGTGAACGTCTTCTTCAACTTCATGGATGTGAAGAACTACGCGAACAACGGCGTATTGGGCACGAGGGTCAGCGGCTTCAACATGACCTCAGGGCGGGTGCAGAACAACACCAATGCGGTGGGTGAAGCGGGCATCCTGCTCAACGACGTGCTCGGAACCAACAACGTGAGCTCTACTGAGGTGAATGGCTCGACCGAAGACAACGTACGCGTGTTCAACACGTCGACGACAGGCACGTTCACCTGGACCGGCGGGTCGGTGCACGATAACAGCACCGCGTCGGGCAACTTCGGTATCGACCTGCAAACTTCGACGACGGGGAACCTGACGGGTGTGGTGTCGGGCACGCTGCTGTACGGCAACAGGACGATAGCCCTGCGCGCCGACGCCGCCGATGGCTCCACGCTGAGCGCGACGTTCACGAACAACACGATCAGGGCAGGCTCGCCTAACCAGGGCAACCAGGGTATCGAGGTGACCAGGGCGGTGACAGCCAACGTCACCTTCGCGGTCGAGGGAAACAAGGTAGGGAC
>JBAURA010000077.1:0-1738 GCA_049580985.1 Chloroflexia bacterium | reverse complement strand
TCTTTGGGATACAGATTCTTCGCTTCGCTCAGAATGACAAGACCCTACTTGGTTCGCGCTACCCAACATCTAATCTACCCTTCCACTCTCTTTATCCATGGACCACATCACTTACGTTTTACGTTTTACGTTTTACGATTTACGCCGTCCACCGTCCACCGTCATCGTCCATCGTCCACCGTCCATCGTCCATCGTCCTCACGCATCCCCCTGCAACAACCGCGCATAAATCACGCTGATATTATCCTCCCCGCCATTACCATTCGCCTTCCCGATCAGCGTATGCGCCATCGACTGTGGGTCGCCCGCCTCCTCCCCCACCACCGACGCGATGTCCGGGTCCCTCACGAAGTCCCACAACCCATCCGAGCAGAGCAGCAGCCCATCCCCCGCCCTGAGCCTGTACCTGTAAATATCCACCTCCGCGTCCGTCAGCCTCGAATCGCCCAGCGCCCGATATATCTCGTTCCGCCTGGGGTGCGTGTAAATATCGTCCATCGTGATCTGCCCCGCCGTCACCAGTTGCATCACCAGCGAGTGGTCCCGCGTCAGCACCGTCACCTGCCCGTCCCTCACCAGGTACGCCCTGCTATCCCCCACGTTCGCCACCGTCAGTTGGTTCCCGATAAGCAGCGCCGCCACCACCGTCGTCCCCAGGTCCGAATGCCTTTCCCGCGCCAGGTCGCTGATCCGCCTGTTCGCCTCCAACACCGCCTGCTGCAACAGCCCCGCGCAAGTATTCGGGTCGCGCGCCACCGGGTCGCCCGATACCAGCGGCCCCACCAGCGACGAATTCACCAGCGAGCCTATCGTCCGCGCCGCGATAGACGACGCCACCTCCCCGCTCTGGTGCCCACCCATCCCATCCGCCACCACGTACAACCCCACCGGCAGGCTCCCCTCGTGCTCCAACACCGTCGCCTCCAACGTCAGCACGCTGTCCTCGTTAACCTTCCGCACCATCCCTATGTCCGACGCCCGCCCGCTCCACAGCTTCAAATTACTGAGCGGCCTGCTAGCCTCGTACAACTCCTCCAAAATCGTTGCGAAGGCCTGCGCCGTAGGGTACGACCCCTCCCGCGCCTTCGCCAGCACCACCGCCGGGTTAGAGTCCGCCCCCAGCGGCCCCGTAGCCTCGTATGCCGCTACCATCTTCCCATTCTCCCCGGCATGACGCCCCGCACCCTTGAATGGGTCCACGCCCTCCTCCCCCTCGACCGCCGTCGAAGGCCCTTTCCGCACAGCCATGTACCACTGCTCCAATTCCCCCGCCAGCGCCCGCACGTCCGACCTCTGCAACGCCTCCTTCGCATCCTCGTCCAGCCCCTCAATCGACTGGCACCCCGACGGGTCCATCAGCATCACCCGGTCCCCAGGCTGCACCAGCAGGTTCGCAAGCTCCAACGCGCACCCTCCAATATTCTCCGCGTGCAACCTCACCAGCAGATCCCCCACCTGCGCCATCCACCCCAGCGCCTGCTCCTCCTCCGGCTCCTGCGGCACCGCCAGGTGCCCCGACTGCCCCGGCGCGAGCAGACTCGTAGTCGTCATCCCAGGCAGCCACTGCGCCATCAACCGCCCCCCCGCCTCCTCCCACGCCACGTACCCACGCCCCAATTCCAGGTCGTACCACACGTCATAAGCGTGCGTCACCCCCACCACCCGGTTCTCCAAAATAGCCGGGGCCACCTTCAACTGAGGCAAAAACCCCACGTCACCCCCACTCCCCCCACTACTC
>JBAURA010000076.1:0-5442 GCA_049580985.1 Chloroflexia bacterium | reverse complement strand
ACGTACCACTGAGCGAAGCAAAGAATCGGGTGAGGCAAGAACCTGCCCGAAATCACGCATGATATATGGTCATTAGGAAAACCGAGGACGGGCAACCATTACGCCATTATTATCCTAACAGCGTAGTAATTGCTCGTCCTCGATGCGCCTGCGTGTGCCTATGACCGGGTTATTAGTTGACGCCGCCGAAGAAGTTGGGCAGCGTAGTTGGTTGCCACCTGAATAGAGGCTTGAGGTCTGCGCCTCTGATTATGCCCGCGCTGTAATAGGCGATGCCCCACTCTTCAATCATCGAATCGTCGGCGAACAGGCACATGCTTATTACCTGGAAGGTGTCCGCATCGTCGCTCACCCAACCGCCGCCCGCCGCTGAGTTAGGGCCAAATTGATCCGTGCCGCCCAGGCGATTGCACTGCACTGCGGCTGGATTCGCGCCCCCTGATTGTTTGAGAGGGATCTTGGCGAGATAAGCCGTCGCCGCGAGGGTTGGCTTGTCCGAGTACAAAGTGTTTACGTCTACCATGATGCGCGTGACGTTGGCGTCGGAGCCGCTTGCGGGGGTGGGAGTTACCTGGATACTGGTCAGGTCGGTACCGCCACCTGAGCCTTGCATCGAGAATTCGCAAAGCGTCTTATCATTTCCCAGGCGTATCCACTGAGACTGGGGGTTGTTCGTGCCGTACACCGGGTAACGCACGCGTACCGTCCCGCCTTTGTCCTTGCAGTATTGCACGGCGGCATCGTTGTCGGCTGTACCGCCCACTCCTTGTACGGCCGTTGGAGTGGCGGCCACGTTGCTGTCGCATCCAACCAGTGCCAAAGATAGCAAAGCCAGCAGCAACATGGTGAAGCTTGTTTTCCGCATTATCTTGACTCTCCTTTCGTTCTAGGTGTGTATTTACACGCTGGATCAGGCATGCGCCTACCACATGTCTCAAAGAGCGACGTTCATAACTACCCCGGTACGATAGGGGTGGAACGCGCATTCTTGCAGGGTTAATATAGCATTATTAAATAGATTTGTATAGTACATTTACTAGATTCCTGAGAAAGTGTATCTGATAGCCTCGGCACTTGACACATTTAGCACTTTGCTAACGAAAATATGGCAAGGAAGCCGACCCACTACCCTTTGTCATTCTGAGCTTGCGAAGAATCCGTTGGGGAGGGATCTTGTCTCAAGTAAGCCTTACCTTTGGCACCAAACACAAGCTCTACCCATCGGATTCTTCGCAAGCTCAGAATGACAAAGGTAACTTGGTGCTCCGTTCGGACACATTTTCGCTAACAAAGTGCTGGAGCCTCACGTATCAAGGTCCATCGCCGTGCCTGCATTATTCGACTACAGGGGCAGCAAAATCCCGCCTCCTCGGAGGCGGGATTCCGTGGTTTCTTCAACTAGCGGATGAATATCAACCGCGAAGCTTTTTAATAAGCGCGTCGGCTACTTCGGAGGTGCCCTTGGCGGTGGGGTCGTCGCGGCGCTGCTTGAGGTCGTAGGTTACGTCTACGCCCTCGGCTATCGTCTCGTCCAGGGCGCGCTCCAGGCGGTCCGCTGCTTCGCGCTCGCCTATCCAGTTGAGCATCATCACGCCGGAGTACATCATCGCCATAGGGTTGACCTTGTTCTGGCCCGCGTACTTGGGCGCGCTGCCGTGGATCGGCTCGAACAAGGCTACCTCTTCGCCGATGTTCGCGCCGGGGGCCACGCCCAGGCCGCCTACAAGCCCGGCGCACAGGTCGGAGATGATGTCGCCGTAGAGATTGGGCAGCACCAGCACATCGTACAGGTCGGGCTTTTGCACCAGTTGCATGCACATGTTGTCCACGATCACGTTCTCGAACTGGATGGAGGGGTGGTTGGCGGCAACCTCTTCGGCCACTCGCAGGTAGAGGCCGTCGGTGGCCTTCATGATATTGGCCTTGTGGACGGCGCTCACCTTGCGTCGCCCGTTCTCCTCGGCATACTTGAAGGCGAACTCGACTATGCGGCGGCTGCCGCTGATCGAGATCGGCTTGATAGAGATGGCCGAGTCGGGGCGAATGGCGGCCCCACTCTTCTGGCCTATCCATTGGATAAGCTCTGCCGCTTCCGGCGTGCCCTCGAAGAACTCGATACCGGCGTACAGGTCTTCGGTGTTCTCGCGCACCACCACCAGGTCAATATTGTCGTAGCGCGAGCGGACGCCTTTGCGCGTCTTGGTGGGCCGGATGTTGGCGTACAGGTCGAGCGACTTGCGTAGGCCGACGTTCACCGACCTGAAGCCTTTGCCGACGGGCGTGGTGATCGGCCCCTTGATGGCTATCTTGTTGCGGCGGACCGACTCGACCACCTCCGGCGGGAGGGGTTGGCCCGTGCGCTCGATGGCCGCTTCGCCCGCGTCCATCACGTCCCACTCGATACGCACGCCCAGCGCATCGATCACGCGCTGAGTGGCCTGCGAGATCTCCGGCCCGATGCCGTCACCTGGAATAAGCGTTACTGTGTGTGTCATTTTAGGCTCCATAGTGTGGGACGAAAGACGCATACGAAGGAAAGTAACGGGCCAAAGCGCAGTCAAATGACTAATAGTTGCCCACAGCGTATAACCTTCGTCCTTCGTCCTTCGTCTTTCGTCTACCGTCCCGAAATAGTACGCAATATGCATACTGAGCATGCCTATTGTACCATAAGTCAGGGTTGACACCCCCGAATCGTGGGTGCTATACTCCGAATTGAGCGGGGGGTACTACGCCTTTTTGCATACCTTCTAATCTGACATTATGTTAAGGCGATTCGATAGACGATATACGGTGGAAGACAAAACGTAAAACGTAACAACTACCGACAACTGACAACTGACAACTGACAACTGACAACTGACAACCATCCACCGTCCGCACACAAGAGAGCCAAGAGATTGCCTGGGCTACGCATCTTACATCTAGCTGATATACACCTGGGTATGGAGAACTATGGCAGGGTAGACCCGGCCACGGGGCTTTCGTCGCGCCTGGGCGACTTCCTAATGACCCTTAACATAGCGCTCGACTGGGCGCTGGAGAACGACGTACACCTCGTATTGATCGCGGGCGACATCTTCAAGAACCGCGACCCCACCCCCACCATCCAGCGCGAGTTCGCCAGGTGCATCCACAAGCTGTCGTCGGCGGGATTGCCTACCTTTATATTGGTAGGCAACCATGACGTGCCCAACGCACAACAGCGCGCCAACACCGTAGAGATCTATTCCATATTGGACGTGCCCAACGTCACCGTCGCCCACAGACCGAGCGCCCACATCATAAACACCAAGGCCGGCAAAGTGCAAATAGTAGCGCTGCCCTGGCTGTCGCGCTCCTACTTGCTCAGCCGGATCGACCTGCGCAACCTCACACCCGACGAGCTAAACAGAGAACTGCTTGACCTGGTAGAGGGCTTCATAGATAAAGAGGCGGAGAAGCTCGACCCATCGATGCCCGCCATCCTCACCGCGCATGCCTCGGTGCAGGGCGCGGTCTTTTCCAGCGAGCGCGACATCATGCTTGGGCAGGACGTAGTGCTCCCCAAGGCGGTGGTCGCCAACAAGCGCTTCGATTACGTGGCGATGGGCCACATCCACAAGTACCAGGTGCTCTCGGAAGGCAAGCCTCCCATCGTCTACCCAGGCTCCCTGGAGAGGATAGACTTTGGCGAGCAGAACGACAAGAAGGGCTTCGTATCGGTCGAAATCGGGAAGCCGGGCCAGGATGGGGTGCGTCCCGTCAGGCACCAGTTCCACGAGGTGCCTGCGCGCCGCTTCCTTACTATTAAGGTGAACGCGGCGGTCCCCTCTCCTACAGAGGAAGCCTTGAGGCGGATCGAAGAGCACGAAGAGGAGATAAAGGATTCGGTGGTGCGCCTGGTCATCGAGACCACCCCCGAATACCTGCGCGACCTGCGCCAGGACGACATCAGGCGCGCGCTCAACGCCAAAGAGCCATCGTTCGGCTCGGTGGTCACCAATTCCGCGCGGGCGCACCGCATGCGGTTGGGCGACCGCGTGGTAGAGCAGATGAACCCGCGCGAAGCGCTGACGATATACCTCGAAGACAAGAACACGTCACCGGAGCGCATATCAACGCTCCTCAAGTATTATGACAAGCTAAATGCATCCCTTGGCGAAACCCACGCCAGGGTGGGAGATTCTTGATTGCGGATTTCAGATTTCGGATTGGGGATTGCTTACGCTCATTGAAATCCGCAATCTAAAATCCGCAATCCGCAATAAATAAGGGGGTTCTCATGGCACAGCACAGAGGTAGAGGCATAGATCCCAAAGGCGCACAAGCCAATCGCACCGGAGGCGACGAGCTAGAGGTCGCTCCGTTCACATTCGACTTTGGGCAGACAGCGGCCAGGGTTGGCACTTCAGGCTCCGATATGGGGCTGCCTGACGTGCCGCTCGGCCAGTTCGGCGATGCTGAGATGGAGTTCGAGCCGTTCATGTTCGACCAGGGGCAGGTAGAGCAGGCCTCCCGGCAGGGCGCAAGCACGGCCACCGAAGTTGCCCCCACCGGGTTCAGCTTCGAGCCGTTTTCACCTGGCGTACCCCTCCCAGAGATGGAGACCATGCCGGACGCGCTCTCCACGCAGACCTCTCCCATCGTCGGCGGGGACCTACCTCTACCGTCCTACCTCTCCGGCGGGCAAATCGAGCCTGCAGACTCTGAGCCTGCCGACCCTGCTTCCTGGGTTACCGAGGACCCCCCCATGCCCGCGATCAGCAGCGAAGCCACCTCCGGGCTTGTGCTCCCTACGGGGCCTACACAACCGGGTGTCGGGGCCGACACCGGCAGTGTGGGAGTAGGCAAGGGCGAGCAGATGACGGGGCGCACGCCAACAGGCCCACTGCCCTCAGCGCCTTCCCCCGGCGCGTATGCGCAACCCGCGGCCTCCCCGGTTACCGGGCTGGGCAGGGCGCGGGGCAACACCGGACCCCTGGGACCCCTCCCGCCCGACCGGAGCGCCACACCCAATGCCTCCTGGAGCGATAGCTCGCTGGCCTCTATCGAGGACTTCAGCTCTATCCTGATTGCTATGCAAGCGGGCAAGAAGCTGAGACAATCAGGCCCCTTGAGCGAGAGCATGATCCCCCAGTCGTCCGCCGCCACACTGGAACCGCGGATCAGCCCCCTCTCGATGGCGGAAGCCGAGAGCACTGACTTCTTGCCCGATGCAGAGGACATACCTGAGTGGGCGATGCAGGCCGCACAGTCGGCTCCCGCCACGCAGGAGATGGCACACACCGTGCCAATGCTAGAAAGTGGCACGGCAGGCGAAGAAGCAGCGCCTGATTTCCCGTGGATGCCAGAGCAGAGCGTGGCGGACCTGCATGGAGAGCCTTATGCCGCGGCTACCAACGCGGAGGAGGCTCAATGGCCCATGCCCGGCCAGGCCCAGGAAGTTGCACCTACCATGGT
>JBAURA010000075.1:0-16299 GCA_049580985.1 Chloroflexia bacterium | reverse complement strand
ATGCTAGACTAACATCCCCTCAGCGATGCAAGACTAAGAAACGGGCAGCGATAAGGCTATATGCGTTCGCCGCTTTGGACATGAAGGAGGATGAATCATGTCGGACGTAACCTACCAACTGAACCATAAGATCGCGTTCAGCGAACCCGAACTCAGCAAGGTTCGCGTAGCGATGCTGGCCGAATATGAGGAATATTTCCGTACCAGGCGGGTGCCCAAGAATGCGAGATTTCTAAGCAACCCAAAGAAACGAGCCAAAGCGAAAAAGGGAGAGGTAGAAGGGCAGCCTCTCTACATTGATAATGATTTCCTCGACGACCCGCTGTACAAAGGTTTATCTATCACTGCGAAGCTCGCATGGATCAGCATGATCCAGGAAGAGCATAGAAACTACAGTGAGGAGATTTATCAAATTGCAACTCGCCCCTCGAAACAAGCTGTGCCAGCACTCGCCGAGCGTACCATAAAGTCGCTAATATGGCTTACGGCCTTCGATACTATGGGAGGCAAGGTGCTAACAATCGAGGACCTACGTAGTGGCGTCGAAGAACTCAAGGCAGTGGATCTGATCCATGTTGATGCGAACAATAAAGTAGGCTTCCCAAAGTATGTCTCTTTTGGGAAGCCTCCTAGCAGTAAGAACTAAAACCCGATGGGAAGCACTCGATGGCCAGCAACGTAATACCGTCAGGCCTTCGTCAAAAAGCCTTGGAGAAGATAACTGCAATATCTGCGACAGAGATTGCCTTGCTAGGTGCTTCTCTGAGTTACGTATCTGGCTTTGTAATTACCAATGTCCACCTTGCATATATGGGAGTGGTTAGCGTAGAGCTGATCCGACTGAGATATGTAGCAACAGGTTTCCTCTTCTTGAGTTTCTTAGCACTGATAGCAGTATTAGTCTATGGCGCGCTACGCCTGCTCCGTGATCATGAAGAAGAAGGCGTTGAAAAAACTCTGGGATCCTTTGCTTTCTATACAGGCTCGACCTTTGCGGGCTTATTCATCGGCGCATATCTATTGGACTATCTCATTGGCAAGACTGTAGCATCCCCAATTGAGATACCAGACTATTTCATACTCGAAACGTGGTGGAGGCAGTGGAATTTTTGGGTAATTTCGGTCCTCCTGGGGATTCTCATCGTATTGGGGAGTGTAATCTACGGCTACTTCACCCAGCGTAAGAAAACTCCTGACGCATGGTTAGCGGGATCGATCCCCGATATAGCATGGCCAACACTCCTGATCGGTACTTATGTATTAGCGCTATTTCTACTTGCGTTCATGACAGTATTGCCTGGATGGACGCGATTTGTCCTTGGTGCGTTCGTCATCTATCTATTGCTCCTGCTTTGGAAGGTCTTTCCTATAGTTCACGCCTGGTTACGAGACGCAACGAATACACAGACTAGGTCTGCCAAACCTCCAAGCAAGACGCATCCAATTCTGCGCCTGGCAAGAGACGCTGTTTGGATCATTCTACTGCCCGTCGGATTATTCATTATCTACCAGCGAATTATCTATCCTACTATGCCTCAGCAATTGGGAGGGGGGAGCTTACTGCTTGTTACTGCGGCAGTTACATCGGACAGAACATCCGCTATTCTGACTAACCCCTCATATACGGTCTATCTCGTGGACCGAACTTCTGACGACACAATATTTCACCTGATACCCCAAACCCCAATTTCGCAGACTTCAACACTCGTACCTACAATATTGCAAATACCTAATGACGATATTGAGAGCCTAACGTATAAAAGGTGAGGTTTCGCCGCTTCGTCTTTGCACTGATATTGGGCATTGGTGCGCTTCTCACTTCTTTCACCGTCAGCCCCACACCCACCAGCAGCAAGATGTTCGGCATGCCCGTCATAAAGAAGAACGGCAAGGCATTCGCCGGGTTCTATGGCGCGAATGACGCTATGACGTTCAAGCTGACGGGGCCGGCGCACGCCGATGCCATGTCGCTGCCGGGCGCTAAATTGTCCGACCCTTCGGGCATGGGCCGCCCGATGAGGGAGTGGGTCGAAGTGCCCACCGAGCACGCCTCCAGGTGGCCGCAACTGGCGCGTGAGGCGCTGGACTACCTGGAAGAGAGTGTGGGGAGGAAGAGCTAACGCTTGCTACGCGCCTTCTGCTCTAACATTCCTTTTACGCGCAGATGATCGTCAATCGAGCTTTTGCGCCTGCGCTTGGCGTAGAGCCGTTGCCGTAGGGTATTGAGCGGCGGGCTTTGCGCGTCTACGAGCACATTGACGGTGAACTCGGTGCGCGTGGGGGATTTGGCTTCGTACACGAACCTGTAGATCAGGTGGTTGCCGGTGAGGTAACGAAACGCAAGCTCCTCCTGCTCCGTGTAATGGAGCAGTTCCATGCGCACCGCGTTTACGGGAGTGGCGGTGCCATCTTTGCGCAAAGGTGAGAGGGTCATGATCGAGCCTGGCCGGTAGGGTTTGCCTTCCCAGGTGAGGGCAAGGCCGGGCAGGGGCTCGCCCTCGAAGTCGCGCGCCCAGTAGCCGGGATTGCCCGTGAAGTTGAACACGGTATCGAGCGGCGCGTCTATGTACATCGTGTAGGCGTACAGGAGACGCGCGCCTTGCAGGGCTTTTTCTAGCATGGGAGAGGGGAGAAATCAGAAGTCAGAAATCAGAGGTAAGATAATATGGATCCGGCTTCTAATATGCAATATCTAGCCTCTGATATCTGACTTCTGACTTCTGACTTCTGACTTCTGACTTCTGACTTCTGATTTCTTAGAGCGGCCCCTGGCCTACCAGCTCGTCCAGCCGGTTGACCATGCGTTCGAGGATGCCGAAGGCGCGCTCCAGAGGCTCGGGGGTGGTCATGTCGATGCCTGCCAGCTTGAGGGCGTCGATGGGGTACATGGCGTCGCCTGCTTTCAGGAAGCCGAGGTAGCGGTCTACGGCGGGCCGGCCTTCCTTCAGCACCTGATCGGCGAGGGCATTGGCCGCCGAAATACCTGTGGTGTACTGGAAGACGTAGAAGTTGCCGAACAGGTGGGGGAATTCGGCCCAGGTGATACCAACGCGGGCGTCGTCCACCTCCACGGCGGGGCCGTAGGCTTCGCGGTAGAGATCGGCCATGAGCTTGCTCATGCTTTCGGCTGTGACGCCCTCTCCGCGCTCCTCGCGCTCGTGGACCTCAAGCTCGAAGCGGGCCAGGGTGGGCATGATGAAGAGGTAGCGGTGGAAGTTGCTCATCGCTTCGGCCAGGATCTCAAGCTCGAAGTCGGTGTCATCGGTCTTGGAGAGGAGATCGGCGCGCATCAGGGCTTGGTTGAAGTTGGAGGCGGTCTCGGCGACAAACATCGAGTAGTTGCTGTAGATCGGGGGCTGCGTGTCCCACGCGAAGTAAGAGTGCATGGAATGCCCCATCTCGTGCGCCAGGGTGCTCACGTTCTCCAGGGTGTCGTCGTAGCTGAGGAGGAGGAAGGGGTGCGTGCCGGGAGCGCCGGAGGAGAAAGCGCCGCCCGCCTTGCCCTCGTTGGGGAGCACATCCACCCATCGCTCCTCGTAGAGGCCGCGCTTCATGGGGGCGGCATACTCTTCACCGAGGGGGGCCAACCCGTTCACCACCATCCGCATCCCTTCTTCGTAGGGGATCTTGCGCTGAGAGCGAACCAGGGGCACGTCGACGTCGTAGCCGTGCAGTTTGTCGACGCCCAGCCCGCGCCGCTTGATCTCCCAGTAGCGATGCCAGAGGGGCAGCATACGCTTGAAGGTATCGATGGTGGTATGGAACACCTCGATCGGGATGTTGGTCGCGCCCAAGGCCGACTCGAGGGAGTTGGCGTACTTGCGGGCGCGGGCATAGAAGACGTCGCGCTTGACGCCCACACCCAAGGCGGCGGCGAAGGTGTTCTTCATGGAGATGTAGGCGTCGGCCTGCGCCTCCCAGGCGGCCTTGCGCACCGCGCGGTCGCGGTTGCGGATGAGGGTCTCGATGTTGCCCTGGCCCAGTTCTACTTCGCGCCCTTCGGGGTCGTTGATCTTGCCAAACTTGAGGTCGGAGTCGGCCAGCGCGCCGTGTATGCGCTCGCCCATGTTCGCCAGCTCTAATACGTCGGCCAGCACTTCCTCTACCTCGGCGGAGCGCACGTGTTCGCGCCTGCGGGCCAGCTTGTTGAAGTAGTGTGCGTAGGCGCGTAAGCCCTCGGACTCGTCTTGCATGGCCTGGAGGCGAGTGGGATCGAGCGACAGGATCTCAGGCTCATAGAAGGCGGAAGCAGCGGCGAAGCGCCCGAAGAGGCCGACGGCCCTGCCGAAGCGCGCGATGGCCTCCTGGTCGTTCATGTCGCCGTAGTGGTACATGCCGGCGTACTGGTAGGTGTGGAAGACGCGCACGCCCAGGTCGTCGCGCGCGGTAAGAGCTTCCAGGAGTGTATCGGCGGACTCGCCCAACCTGCCGGAATACTTCTCCAGGTCGCTGAAGCGGGCGGTGGTCTCGTTGACCGCAGCCTCCCACGCCTCGTCCGACGGGAAGACACTGCGGGCATCCCAGGTCATCTCCTCCGGTACTTCGCTACGCTTGCGCAATGCTGTGGTCATTACCTATTTCCTTTCACTTCAGAAAATGGGTGCATGAGTTGGAGTTTGTCAGTTGATCGATAGTTTGTATTCAGGTTAAGTGTTTCATTAAAAGCAGAGGAAGCAGAGAAAGCAGAGGTAAGCAGAGTTTTCTTATTTATTTCTCTTATTCTCTGCTTCCTCTGCTTTCTCTGCTTCCTCTGCTTTGTAAACACAGCTAACCATGGGAAATTGCCTGACAAACTGCAAGGGGGTGGTCGATCTCTAGCGGGAGTTCGCCAGCTCGACCGCTTTCTGGGCGGCTTCGTCCAGGGTGGTAGCCGCTGGGAGGTTGGCGGCTTCGAGGATCTGGCGGCCTTCTTCGGCGTTGGTGCCCGCAAGGCGCACCACCATCGGCACGTCCGGTTTGAGGTTGTTCAGCACGCTGATGATGCCTTTTGCGACAACGTCGCCGCGCGTGATGCCGCCGAAGATGTTGAACATGACGGCCTTCACGTTGGGGTCGGAGAGGATGATACTGAGCGCGGCCTCTACCTTGTCCTCGCGGGCGCCGCCGCCTATGTCGAGGAAGTTGGCGGGCGTGCCCCCGTACTCTTTGATGGTGTCCATGGTCGCCATGGCCAGACCCGCGCCGTTCACCATGCAGCCTATGTTGCCGTCGAGCTTGACGAAGGAGATGCCGGCTTCTCGCGCCAGGCGCTCGGAGTCCTCTTCTTCGGCGGGGTCGCGCAACTCCTCGGCCCACGGCTGGCGGAAGAGGGCGTTGTCGTCGAGCACCATCTTGGCGTCGAGGGCGAGGAGGCCGTTGGAGGTCATAGCCAGGGGGTTGATCTCGACCAGGGAAGCATCGTGGTTGATGAGGGTCTGGACGAGGCCCCTGGCGATCTTGGTGAAGGCGCGGGCGTGATCGCCCAGGTCCATACCGAAGGCTAGCTCGCGGGCCTGGTAGTCCTGGAGGCCCATGCTGGGGTCCACGAATACCTTGATGAGGGCATCGGGGTTGTCCTTGGCTACCTGCTCGATATCCACGCCGCCCTCGGCGCTGCCCATGACGATGATCGACTTGGTGCCACGGTCAACGGTGGCGCCCAGGTAGTATTCTTTCTGGATGTCGGCGGCGTCGGCCACGAGGACGCGCTGGACTACCTCGCCCCTGGGGTTCTGCTCGTTCTGGAGGAGTTTGCCCAGGATGTTCTCGGCATTGCCGCGGGCGGCCTCCACGTCCTTGGAGTACTTGACGCCCCCGGCCTTGCCGCGCCCACCCATCATCACCTGCGCCTTGATCATCACCGGCTTGCCAATGCGCCGGGCAATGGCTTCGGCCTCGTCGGGGGTATCGGCCACGTAGCCCTCGTTGACGGGTACGCCCGCGCGGGCAAGGAGTTCCTTCGCCTGGTATTCGTGGAGTTTCACAGTAACCTCCAATCGTCTTCTGTAAATAGATGCAAGCGGTCGATTATAACACGGGGGGAATAAAACGTAAAACGTGATGGACGATGGACGATGGACGATGGACGATGGACGATGGACGATGGTGGCCTAAAACGTTAGTGACGCATGAGGCATGACGCATGACCGTCCACCGTCTTTCGTCTGTAGATAACTAAAGGTACGTAGCGAGATAACTCGCTTGGACGATTGGCGGGATATGAAGTTGGCATTAAGATGTGAATAGGCGCGCTGGTCAGAGCGGATGCAGCGTGACATAAGCAGAAGTACGGAGTTGTATTATGAACGACGAAGTTTGGCAAATGGCAAGAGACGTAGTATGGGCAGCAACACAGAAGGATATTGCGGCAGCCCAGGCGCGACTATGGCAGTCGGTAGCCCCCGATATGGACCTTTATCACCTGGCCCTCTGGAAAGCGGGCATCGAAAAGATGGACTACCTGCGCTGGGAACGCGAGAACAAGCGGGGCGAGCAGGCCCAATGGCGGGCGGCGTAGCGGACGGTTGTCAGTTGTCAGTTGTCGGTTGTCAGTTGTCGGATATATGACATACGTCGCTTACGTTTTACGTTTTATGTAACTACCGACAACTGACAACCTTCAAATGACCCGTTCGAGCAGGCGCGTGATCAGCCAGATGATCAGGGGGAGGAAGAGGGCGGTGGAGAGGCCGCCTACCGTCTCGCGCTGCCAGGGCCAGGTGTGCACCTTCTCCAGGATCTCGCGCTCGTGGTTGACGGCCTCCATACCGTCTTTCATCTCGGTCATGCGCGCGAAGTCGCCTATGTCGGTGCGCCGCCGTAGCTCGGTGCTGAGGGCTTCGAACGACTGGTTGGCGGCGTAGATGCGCTCGGACTTGGCGGCTTCCAGCTTGCGGTGGATGCCGACCAGGGGCCAGGCGAAGGCAACCACCGCGAAGAGGACGTTGAATACCATGATCCCCAGCGTGATCACGTTCTCCATCAGGCCGGGAGCGGTGAGGATGAAGGCGTAGGTGGCGGCCACCCAGCCGATGCCGGTGCGCGCCGTGAGCCAGGAGAAGGCGTATAGAGGGTCGAGGTTGAAGAGGTCTATGCGGGTATAGAGGTTGTAGATGTGGCTGACGAGCCGCAACTGCCGCACGGTATGGTAGATCAAGGCAGCCCATATCCACCAGAGCAGTATGAATACCCCCGACTCGATGGCCGTAGCGGCAGGGGAGGTGAAGAGTAGAAGCCTGGACATGAAGTCGGGGAGGAGGTAGCCGAGCGCGAGGAGCACCAGCGCGGCAAATACCGCACCCGCCAGGCTGGCAAGGAAGGTGGGCAGTGCAGGCATCTTGGTCAGCCTGTATTCCAGGTCGCGGTAAGTGGCCTCGTCGGTCTTCATAGCAGGGGCGTAGGTAGCGAGGGCGCGCTTCGCCACGTCGTCCAGGTAGTGGATAAGGGCCAGGGCGTAGAAGGCCACCAGTTCCGGGATGGCGTGGAATGGATAGAAGAAGAACGGCCCGACCTTGAATAGACCCACGTGGTTGCCCGCCTCATACGCGGCCTGGTAGCTGCCGTCCGCCCATTTGATGGCGGTGGTGGTGGCAAAGAGCACCACCACGGGGATGAGGTAAACGACAGGGTAGTGCAACGGCAGACCGCGCACCCAACCGGTGACGCGATCCACCCAGCTCGGTGCATAAGGCCGAGCTATCTTATCGGGTATTTCCGCAAGAGCACTTTGGGCGGTAGCTGCCATAGGCGTCACCTCAAACGCAGGTATTCTGAGGCTACCCCTCATTCGTATGATGCTAGATCCATGTATCTTGTAGGGGCGAGGCATGCCTCGCCCTGTTCGGACGCTACCAGTTCAGGCTGTTATTCTCATCCTGTGCCCATTTTGCAGGATTCCAATAAATGTATTCGCGAATTCTATTCAATTCGTGTTCATTGCGAATAACATGCTCATAGTAATTACGCTGCCAAACAGGTTCGCCGGGCTTGTTGTGTAACTCGTTTATTCGTTTGGTGGGGGCAGATTTGAACGAACCAATGATTGTACCAACCTTAACACTTGGCGCTCTATTACGCAAGGGCGAGGCATGCCTCGCCCCTACAACCTGTTATTGTTCAGAGTAGGTGTTACCCTACCCTGCCGTGGGCTACAAACTCCAGGAGGTCGCTGCGGGTGATCAGGCCGATGGGCTTGCCGGCTTCTTCCACCAAGACGGCGCTGTTGTTGGCCAGGAGGGCGGGCACTACGCGCTCCACAGGTTCGGCCACGTCCATCAGGGGGAAAGGCGGGTCCATCACTGTCGATACTTTGCTGTCGATCACGGTGGGGTCGCGGAAGACGCGCTCCAGGAGGTTTCGCTCCTGGATCGAGCCGATCATAGAGTGGACGTTGTCGAACGGGCCTGCGCCGTTGCCGTCACCCAGGCCATGGCGGGTCACGGGCAGCTGGGATATGTTGTACTGTTGCAAAAGGTCGATAGCCTCTCGCACGGTCTTGTCGGCGGGCACAGTCACAAGCTGGGGGATCTCGCGGCTCTGGCGGCTGACAAGCTCGCGCACGCGGGCCTGGATCGGCAGGCGGTCGAGGAAGCCGTTCTCACGCAGCCAGGCGTCATTGTACACCTTCGACAGGTAGCCGCGCCCGGTATCGGGCAGGATCACCAGCACCGTTTTACTCTCATCGAGGCGTTGGGCGACCTGTAGGGCCGCGTACATAGCAGTGCCCGCCGAGCCGCCGACGAGGATGCCTTCCTCGCGGGTGATGCGGCGGGCGATCTCGAACGAGTCGCGGTCGCCCACGGTGACCCACTCGTCCACCATGTCCATGTCCATCGTGCCTGGCATGAAGTCCTCGCCTATACCTTCTACTTTGTACGGGCGGGCCACGTCGCCGGTGTAGAGGGAGCCTTCGGGGTCGGCGCCAACCACCCACACGTCCGGGTTCTGCTCTTTCAGGTAGCGGGCCGCGCCGGAGATCGTGCCGCCCGTGCCGACGCTCGCCACGAAGACGTCGATCTTGCCTGCTAGCTGCCGCCAGATCTCAGGGCCGGTGGTTTCGTAGTGGGCCTGGGGGTTGGCCGAGTTGAAGTACTGGTTAGGCTGGAACGCGCCCGGTATCTCGCGGGTGAGGCGGTCGGCCACGCTGTAGTAGCTTTCCTGGCTCTCGCGGGGGACGGCGGTGGGCGTGGTGACCACTTCCGCGCCGTAAGCTTTAAGGAGCGTGATCTTCTCCTGCGATACTTTGTCGGGCATGACGAAGACGCATTTGTAGCCCAGGATGGCGGCGGCGATGGCGAGGCCGGTGCCGGTGTTGCCCGACGTAGGCTCGACGATGGTGCCTCCTCTTTGGAGCAGGCCGGCGGCCTCGGCATCCCTTATCATCTTTATACCGATGCGATCTTTGACCGAGTTGCCGGGGTTGAACATCTCCAGCTTCGCCAGGAGGGTGGGCCTGAGGCCCCGATTCAGGCTCGGCAATTTCACGATAGGTGTGTTGCCGATCAATTCAAGAATGTTGTTGTAGACTTCCATTGCTTCCTTCTTTTCTGTTGGCAACGTTGCCAGCGCATAACGCATAAATGGGGAACAGCTACGTTCGCCGCATTTGCTCCGATTATAGGTTCACCAGCACGGTTAGTCAAACTTGCAATGCTGTTGGATAAAGATCATGGTTCGTAGGGGCGGACCCGTGTGTCCGCCCTCTATCTTGACCCCGATCTTGGCGGTCGACCAACCAGGCATACACACTGGTCCGCCCCTACGAGATTAATCCGATCTATCGCCCACACGTCTGCCCTAATGAACCTAACTTCCATGGGAAGTGTTGTATCTAACAAATGCTTTTTAGATACAACTGTCATTCGAAGACAGAGGCACTTGCGGTAAGGATCTGGGGCGCTCACACATGTGCCCCTATGACATTTTCACTGTAAGTCCAAACGCTTGCGCCCAGTCATGTCGAGTGCGGGCGCAACCCGGTAAAAGGCGAAGCGTTGTAGTTACAGCCTGAATATTTCGCGATAATAGGGCATGTCGGCAATCGCAGCAGAGGACTTTATGAGCAAAGAGCGTTTCATTCGCCTCGCGTTGGCCCTGGCGATCTTGCTGGCGGGCCTTGCCGTCTCGCAGGCGCCTGTAAGCGCGCAACTCCCGCGCGGCGTCGTCACAGGTGGGTGTTGGGGCATAGTGCCAACGCCGTCTATCAATGCGGAATCGAGCAACATAAGAGGCATATCGGCCTCTTCGCCGAGCGACGTGTGGGCCGTTGGTAGCCTATCTAATCTCGTACCGGGGAGCGGCCGTAGCCCGCTCATCATGCATTACGGCGGAACGGGCTGGGAGATCATGGCGACCGACGTGATTACACAGCGATTCTTCCTGGAAGATGTGGCTGCTCTCGCCCCCAACAATGTATGGGCGGTGGGTAGTTATTACGGTAACACCCCCGGTATTGGCACTCCTTACAATAAGCTCATTATCCATTGGGATGGCAAGGCGTGGAGCGTGTCGCTCAAGGGTGGCCCCGGAGAGGTGAACGGGGTGTGGGCTACAGCGCCCGACGACGTGTGGGCGGTGGGCGAGATGGGCCGCGACAGGTATGCAGGCATAGCCACCGTATACCATTGGGATGGCCGCGCATGGAGCGAAACGCCGATTCGAACTAACTATCTGAACGATGTAGTAGCCCTCTCACGGGAAGACGTGTGGGTTACAGGCTCGGACACTTTCCACTGGGACGGCAACCAATGGACCAGGTCGGCAGCCCACGATAGCCGGGAGATGCAAGGTCTGGTGGCGCTAGGGGCCAATGACGTCTGGACGGTGGGGGTAGCCACACAGGGGGTTAGTATTCAGCACTGGAACGGTCTCGCCTGGACAGAGTTCCCTTCGATTGCCGAACGAGACACGCGGTTGCAGGCGATAGGCGGCCTCGCGACGGACGACGTGTGGGCTGTCGGCGGCCGCTACCCCGGCTCCGGCGCGGCGCTGCTGCTCCACTGGGATGGTAGCCAATGGTCGGCCATACCCAACCCTGTACCCGGCTTCTCCTCTTCCTTGTACGATATTAAGAGGGTTGGCGACGAGCTATGGGCGGGCGGGTCTCGCAGGCTGAAAACCTCCGGCGAGGAAGCCGTGATCGCACGCTACACAAAAACCCCTTGCCCGGAACCGGGCCCGCTCCAGCCGCTCAACCCGCCGGTGCCACTGCCGGGCACGGGCAGCCTGCCGTTCGTGACGGGCAAGAGCATAAACGGCATCTTCCTCAAATACTGGCAGGAACACGGCGGGCTGCAACAGCAGGGCTATCCGATCACCTCCGAGCTTGGCGAAGTGAGCGAGTTGGACGGCAAGATCTACACGGTGCAGTACTTCGAGCGCGCGGTGTTCGAGTACCACCCTGAGCACCGGGGCACACCGTACGAGGTGTTGCTGTCCCACCTGGGCGCGTTCCAGTACAAGCAGAAGTACCCCAACGGCGCGCCCAACCAACGCCCGAACCGCGACGAGGGCACGCTATTCTTCCCCGAGACTGGCAAGCGCCTGGGCGGCTCGTTCCTCAAGTACTGGCGGGAGCACGGCGGCCTCATACAGCAAGGCTATCCGATCTCCGACGAATTTACAGAGATAAACGACCTGGACGGCAGGCCGTACACGGTGCAGTACTTCGAGCGGTCGGTGTTCGAGTGGCACCCGGAGAACGCGCCGCCGTACAACGTGCTCCTCAGCCAGTTGGGTCGCTTCCGCTATGATAAGAAGTACGCGGGCGAGCCGCAGGCCCCGCCCACGAGCGAACCGCGCAGGGTGGCCGCGACCGTGCGAGAGGGCCGGTTGCGAGGCCGAGACAGGTACCTGCTCTGGAACGAAGCGAGCAACCTTGGCGCCAGCTTGCGGGCTTATGATGCCGAACAGAACCGGCATTTCCTGCTCTCCGAGGGCGAAAAATACCCGGCGGACGCCGATGGCAAGCGGGCGGCCTGGGCCATAGGGCCGAACCAGGTCCAGTTGTACGACCTGGGCACGGGCGGCACGTTCTCGCTGACCGTGCCCGCCAGGGTGCCCCAGCCCCCGGACTTCGCGCGCGTCCACGAGCTGGCTGTCGATGACACGGCGCTCTACTACATAAGCAGCAACTCGACAGGCTACACAGTGGCGGCGCAGGATACGATTCGGCGGGAGGACAGGACCATCGCCACTACCGCCAGCCTCGTGGAGGGCCTGTGGGCCTCAAACGGGATAGTGATGTGGGTAGAGAGGACGCTGGACGAGCAGAGCCTGCACGTATGGAGCGCGCAGGCCAGGAGCGAATTCGTGCCGGCCAGTGGCTTAGGCGCGTTTACGGGCTATGGGGCAGAGGGCGATTACCTGATGTGGTCGTTCTACAACAGCACGATCTCAGACCAGACGACCTACTTGTTCAACATGCGCACGGGCACGCGCAAGGTGTTGAATACGGGAGCGGCAAGCGGGCCTGTAATCAGCGGCAACCGGATAGCGTGGACGCGCTGGCCTGACCGCGCCAGGGGCGAAACGGGCGGCTGGAACGTCGAGGCATATGACATCGCGACCGGCAGCACCGGCACGGCGGTAGCAGGCTTCGCCGCCATGCCCCATGACCTCGTGTTGCTGCAAAGCGATATGCTCGCCTTCACAGCCGATGCGGACGTGGGCACGCCTGGATACGACCTGTTTGTGGTGGACCTGGCCCGCTAACAGCTATGAGCTTAGCGGGGAGACCTCGCCCTGGCGGACTTCCAGGAGGGCAGCTTTCTCAACGAAGGCGGGGTCGAAGCCGGAGAGGTCGGTGGCGGTGATGAGCGCCTGGTACTGGTGAGTACCGATGGTGGTGAGCAGGTAGCCACGCCGTCTTATGTCAAGTTCCGACATTATGTCATCGAGAAGGAGAATGGGCGTATCGCCCGTTTCGTCGGTCATCAGGTCCACTTCGGCCAGCTTGAGCGCGAGCACGGCTGTCCGCTGCTGCCCCCTGGACCCATATGCGCCTAAAGGCAGGGCCTGGCCGGATCCTACCCGTGGATCGCCCAGTTGGAAGAGGAGATCGTCGCGGTGGGGTCCGAGCAGCGACATCCCACGCCTGATCTCATGAGCAATAGTATCATGGAGTTGGCTTTTGAACTCGTTGGCTATGGCATCAAGATGCTTTTCGATATGTGGTATACGCCCGCGCACAAGATGGGCGTCCAATGTAGCGGTATGCTCGTCGTTGCTGAGATCGATGAGGGCGCTTTCTGTCTCCATTTGAGCGAGCAGGTCGGGCACAAAGGCGGCCCGCGCCTCCGGCGCTACGCCAGTCTCGTAGGCCACGTGGAAACGTAGCTCGGCGGTGGGGCGGCGCTCGCGCAGCATGCGGCGCGTGTCAGACTTGACATGGGCGGCTTCGGTACCCACCAGGAGATGATGCACCGACTCGGCCCTGCTCGAAAGGCGGGCGGCGAACACCTCGCGCCGGAGGACGACGTAGGAGCCGTGCTTCACCAGTTCGTCGTCCCAGTAGGCGATCTCCTCGGCCACGTCGCGCGCATGCGGGTTGCGCCCCTGCTCCTTGAGCGACTTGAGGAGGGAGTTGCGCTGGGCCAGCACCTTCATGTACTGCGAAAGGAGGCGCACGTAGCGATGGTCCATCTGCGAGACGGTCACGTCCATGTAGCGTCTGCGGAGGGCGGGCGGGCCGGTCACCAGGTCCACGTCTTGAGGGGTGAAGAGGACGACGTTCACCTGCCCCACCAGGTCGATAGCCCGGCGGGCGACCCCGTTCACTTTGATGCGCTTGCGGGCCTGCGCCGACCCCTGCAAGCCCCCAGGCCCCTCCGGCGCTTCGTCGCGCACTACCAGCACCTCCACCTGCAAAGGCCCGCGCGCGCGCTCCACGTGGGCCACAACGCGGCTGAAGGGGGGCGAGCCGAGGTCGTTGGGGGCGGCGAAGTTGATCAGTTCAAGGTCGGAGGTGGTGCGTGGCGAGCGCGTAGTGGCGAGCAGGTACATGGCTTCGAGGAGCGAGGTCTTGCCGGAGGCGTTATCCCCTTGCAGGACGGTCACCCCCGGCGAAAGTTGCAGGGAGAGATGCCGGTAGTTGCGAAATTCGTCCAGTGTCAGGGTTTGGCAGTACATTCCAATCCGATAAAACGTAAAACGTAAAACGTAACTAGGTATTATACCTACGTAGCTCTTGGCGAACCTTGGTGCTCTTGGCGTCTTGGTGGTTCCGCCTTACGTTTTACGCATTACGTTTTACGTTTTCTCCTCCTACCTTCGGTAGCGGATACCCCCCGCCGTCCTGTCTTTGTTGAGGCGGCGGCTGAGGTGCAGACCTTCCAGCACGAACTCGACGGCGGCGGCGACGGCGGCGGGGTTGCCCTGCGCGTCCAGCTTGGTAATCGCGCCTTTCATCCCCTTGAGGTCGGCGGCCTGGTGCACATACTCCATGATGGGCATCGTGTCGGCGATCTCTATGGTGAGGCCGTTGTGGAAGCGGGTCACGATGTCGTCGAAGTCGCCCAGCGAAAAGCGGCGGTTCCAGGCGGCGAGGACCGCGCCTTGCACCAGCTTCTCAATCACCTTGTCTTCACGCACGTCGCCCACCGACTCAAGCTCGATCTTACCGGCGGTGGAGGCGACCAGGGAATGGAGGTCGGATACGCGGGGGACGACCCGGTGCTCGCCCAGCTTGATGGCACGCTTGAGGGCGTTGCTCATCAGGTTCTCGTAGTTGGAGATGGAGACGCGCACTGATACGCCGGAGCGCTGGGATATGTCGGGGTGGCGGCGGGCCAGGTGCGTGATCTCGGACACGATCTCCTTCATGTACTGGGGCACGTCTATCTCGTAGCCGGAGGTGGCGAAGTGGCTGCGCTCCTGCTCCATGATGTCGATTTCCTGGTCGAGCGTGGTGGGGTAGTGGGTCCTGATCTGCGAGCCTGCGCGATCCTTGAGGGGGGTGATGATGCGGCCCCGGTTGGTGTAGTCCTCCGGGTTGGCGGAGGCCACCAGGTAGATGTCGAGGGGCAGGCGCACCTTGTAGCCACGGATCTGCACGTCGCGCTCTTCGAGGATGTTGAGGAGGCCCACCTGGATACGCTCTGCGAGGTCGGGCAGCTCATTGATGCAGAAGATGCCACGGTTGGTGCGCGGCAGGAGGCCGTAGTGGATGGTCATCTCGTCGGAGAGATAGCGGCCCTCGGCGACCTTGATGGGGTCAACCTCGCCGATGAGGTCGGCTATGGTGATGTCGGGGGTGGCTAGCTTTTCGCCGTAGCGCTGGTCGCGACCGATCCAATCGATCTCGACGGCGTCGCCCAATTCCTCCACGAGCGCCTTGCCCATGGCGCTGATCGGCTCGTAGGGGTCGTCGTTGACGGGGCTGGCTTTTATGACGGGGATCTCTTCATCGAGGAGGTTGACCAGGGCGCGGGCCATGCGGGTCTTGGCCTGCCCGCGCTCGCCCAGGAAGATGATGTCCTGGCCGGAGAGGATGGCGTTCTCGACCTGGGGGATAACGGTATCGCCGTAGCCTACGATGCCCGGAAAGATAGGCTGGTTGTCCCTGAGCTTCTGTATAAGGTTCTTGCGCATCTCCTCTTTGACCGGGAGCACGCGGTATTCACTCTGGCGAAGTTCGCCCAGCGTGCGTGGCCGGGCCGGTTGGTTGGACATATATGTTCCTTCTGTATGGTTCTAATCGCGAAAGTTTAGATGCAAAGTGTAAGACTCGGAAGCCACATCCAATAGGCTCCGGGGATTTCGTACCCTCACGCTCTCACGTTGATACTATAAGGTCTAGAGCGCGAGCGGTCAAGCCGTGGAGTGGTGGGTAGCTAGTCAGACTTCAGGCAACCGTGTATAACAGAACCCGGCGAACAAGGGGGAGGTATACTCATATACAAATTCTCATCTCTGGAGATAGCTGTACCTGGGAGAGAAAGTGAGATAACGTGGATGTCGCAGGATATATATAGGAGCCAAAGTGTATCCGAGGAGCAAGAGCGCGAATTGGGCACGTGCTAATATGTACGAGGAAAAAGTGAGGGAGTGATGGCCAAGTCAGATCAGAAAGCCGAGGCGCCTGATACACGGCCTGAGATCAACTATCCGCTCGTAGAAGACACGCGGCCTCAAATCTACCGGGCGATGAAGTATTGGGGGAAGAAGCCTCACAACATTTGGGCGCAATATATTGAGCGTTATTGCCCGCCGAACGGCGTCGTAGCCGACCCATTTGCCGGCAGTGCTATCGCCGCCTTTGAGGCCGTACAGTTGGGGCGCAAGGCTATCGCTTTCGACCTCAACCCGTTGTCCTCCTTCATC